>JALWDQ010000229.1:0-1492 GCA_027039625.1 Calditrichia bacterium
CACCGAGCTTTTGCGGGGAAGGATGCTGGTTTTTCCTTTGGCAAAATCCAGAATTTCGGTGGTCATATTAATGATGGTTTGAATTTCGGTACGGATGATGTTGGCAAATTCCTGTTTTTCCTCGGGAGACATGCTCTCGTCCATCAGCAGTTCCATGAAACCGTAGATGTTGTTGATGGGGCTGCGCAGGTCGTGCACAATGGTGCTCATCATCTGGCCAATGGCGGAAAGACGTTCCTGTTGCAGTAAGGCTTCCCGCAATTCGTGCAGTTCGATAGCCCGGGAGATTTTCTGAGCGACCAGTTCCAGGAGAAGGGTATCGTCTTCCTGAACTGCTTCCTTACCCCGGGGACGTCCCTGGAACAACAGCAACGCCGGTTTTTGCTGGTCGCCCACCAGCCGGATGCTCAACGCTTTCAACAATGCTGCATCCTGGTTGGCTAACACCGGAAGGTACTGTAAAATGATGCGCCGATTCTCGGGATCGGTCAATGGTTTGGGAGATTCCACCGCTTTCCAGAGATCCTCTTCCAGATTTTGCAGCGGTTTGAATTGTTCCGTGCCCTCTTTGTTGAGCACCAGCATGGAGTACTGGCCTTTTTCCGGATAGACCACCACGGCCAGTTCTCCTTCCAGGAGGGAAAGAATTTTGCCCAGCATCTGGCGGAAAATGCGCTGTAAATCGAACTCCCCGGAGATTAGCTGCTCGAATTCGTACAGCAAATCCATCTCCCGGTATTTCTTCTCCAGTTGATGGTACAGGCGGGCATTGGAAATTGCTACCGCCACCTGCGAAGCAATGGCTTTCAGGATGCCTTCGTCTTCCTCAGTAAACTCTCCGCCTTTCTTATTCAGCACCTGAATTACACCCAGCATTTTGCGCTGGTCGGTTTGGGAGACGGGCTCCCAGACCGGAATACACAAAATAGAGCGGGTGCGGTAGCCGGTGCGTTTATCCGTGGAGGGGTCGAATCGCTCGTCCTGGTAGGCATCGGGAATGTTAATGGTTTCTCCGGTTAAAGCCACCATTCCCGAAATGCCTGTTCCAATTTTCTGGCGGATTTCCTTCACTTCAGCCTTTAAAGCAATTTTCGACCAGATTTCTCCTCGAGCCTCGTCCACCAGATAGAGGGTACTGCGGTCGGCATCCATTAATTCGGTAATTTCCCGCATGATAAGGTTCAGTAAATCATCCAGCCGCAGGGTGTTGCTCAGTGCCTGCCCAATTTTCTGGATGGAATAAATTTCTCGTTCTTTCTGTCGTAATTGATCCTGTAGTTGTTTCAGCCGGTCTTCCATATGTTTTCCTTGAATTTTTATTTTTTAAATCCCCTTCAATTTGGGCGGTTTCTCTCTGGAACCTGTTTTACCTGTACAGAAAAATATTCAGAACTTCTGTGCTTTTTTGTGCGCTTTACGACAAAATATGAATTAAAAATTCTTCCCGCCCCGAAAAATGCTTTTTTTAAGATGAATTCGCTTCCCGGCGCCG
>JALWDQ010000230.1:0-1491 GCA_027039625.1 Calditrichia bacterium
TAATTACACCATTCATGGGAGAAATTTAATAGAAGAAAAGGGTGGAGTCCAGTGTTTTCTACATTTCTTAAGTTGACGCCAATGTGCCAGGACGGGATTATTTTTGTAAGCAGCGAAATTTCTTTTGGCGCGAGCCCCGGTCGAAAGCGAGCGCCCATTTTTCGCTGCGCCTGTCCCGCCCCGGCGGGAAACGGAATCCGGCGGAAATTCTTCCACCAGCATTTTTTTGAGAATTAAAAACCGTTTTTATTTAAACCAACCAACTTTCTCGGCGTCAAAGCCAGGGGGAACATTCATTTATTTTTTTCTAAATAGCACAAATTAAATTTAAATATTTCGCGTTAAATCAGCAAGATTTTTCCGCTTTGGCGTCTGAAGGAGGAGCAATTTTTTTCGCTGGGTAAAAATCACGTACAAGCTCACCCGCCGAGCGAGGCTGGCTCAGAACCGTTGTCAACCAGCACCATCGCAAAGCAAATCGCGCCGCTTACTCACTGCCGAAGGCAGGTCGGGTGAATGCATGGTTGGGCGGGGCTGAAGCAGACAAAATCACTATACAGAACGGGATTTCTTACGGCTGGCAAGCCACTTTTGCAATGACTTTTGACTCTCCCCAGATGGGATACCCGCTAACAAATGCTCAACGCTGATGTCTTCGTCTAAATCCGCCCAATGTATTCCCTGTCCATCACCTATCAGCCGCCATTTTTCACGCTCTTCTTGGGTGCCGTACAACAATCTCGGGTACCACACCAACGGCACGGAAATTGTTCGCCCGTCATTCAACTCCACGATCAATTCATCATCGGTCACTTTCACATTCTGCGCCTTTGCCTGACGCAATTCAATTGCTAAAGTATTCATTCCATTGCTCCAAAATCATCCTTTCTCTATCTTCTACCAGCCGTTGTATCCGCCTGACTTCATGTGCACGAAAACCACCGCTATCTTGCAAGCGTACCGGATCGAGCCAAAATTTCGCTATCTTGCCTTCTCTCTCAACATGCACATGAGGCGGCTCATCGCGGTCGCCGGAATAGAAAAAGAGACGGTATGAACCAACACGGTCTATTGTGGGAGACATCAAGCACCAGATCGTTTCTCTTTGGTTAGAACCTGCTGTAATGTTTTTGTTAATTTACCATCTTTTTTACCCTGTCACCAATCCCACTATCTCATATTCCTACCCCGCATATCTCCCAAAACTAACCGGAGCAGGAGAAAAAAGTTCCGCTTTACCCCTATCTTTATGAGGTCCCGGTATAGTGAGTTGTTATTTTTTTTGCAGCGAAATTCTTTTGGCGCGATCCCCGGATGTGGCGAGCGCCCATTTTTCGCTGCGCCTGTCCCGCACCGGCGGGAAACGTAACCCGGCGGTTCTTCTTCTACCCACCTTTCTGGAGAAAACAGAACCGCTTTTAATTAATACTGACCAACCTTCCTGGCGCCAAAGCCAGGAGGAATATTCATCTATTTAATTAATTTTAATAG
>JALWDQ010000231.1:0-1873 GCA_027039625.1 Calditrichia bacterium
TTCCGACCTTTTGCTGTGAAACATTTCATTCAGGCGCTTCCCAGAACAGTGAAAGCCATTGCCGCACTGGATCGTACCAAAGAACCCGGTTCTGCCGGTGAACCTCTTTATCTGGACGTGGTGAATGCCCTCAACGAAAGTTATCTGGATGGTACGGCCCATTTTAATACGCTGCCGAAAGTGGTGGGTGGCCGTTACGGATTGTCTTCCAAAGAATTTACTCCCGCCATGGTGAAGGGTATTTTTGACGAGTTGAGCAAAGAGAAACCGAAGAATCACTTCACCATCGGGATTAATGACGATGTAACCCACACCAATCTGGAGTACGATCCCTCTTTTTCCACCGAACCCGATGATGTCTTCCGCGGCATGTTTTACGGACTGGGCTCTGATGGTACCGTGGGTGCCAACAAGAATTCCATTAAAATTATTGGTGAGGGCACGGATTTTTACGCGCAGGGCTATTTTGTTTACGATTCCAAAAAAGCCGGTGCGGTAACCGTTTCTCACTTGCGTTTTGGCAAACGTCCCATTCACTCCACCTATCTGGTGAATAAAGCAAACTTTGTGGCCTGCCACCAGTTTGTTTTTCTGGAAAAATTTGATGTTTTAAAAGCTGCCGAACCGGGTGCTACTTTCCTGCTGAATGCCCCTTACGGCCCGGATGAGGTGTGGGACAAACTGCCGCGCAAGGTGCAGGAAGAAATCATCGAGAAAAAACTGAAATTTTACGTTATCAACGCCTACGATGTGGCAAAGAAAACCGGAATGGGAGCGCGCATCAATACCATCATGCAAACCTGCTTCTTTGCCATTTCCGGTGTGCTGCCGCGGGATGAAGCCATCAAGGCAATTAAAGATGCCATTCGCAAAACTTACGGAAAGAAGGGCGAAGAGATTGTGCAGAAAAACTTTGCCGCAGTCGATCATGCCCTGGAGAATCTGCACGAAATCAAAGTGCCGGAGAAACCCACCAGTAACATCGAAATTCCCCCGCCCGTACCGGACAAAGCTCCCAAATATGTGAAGGAAGTGCTGGCAAAAATTATTGAGGGGAAAGGGGACGAACTTCCGGTAAGCGCTTTTGCCCCCGATGGCACCTTCCCCACCGGTACGGCGCAGTGGGAGAAACGCAACATTGCGCTGGAAGTACCCGTTTGGGAGCCGGACATCTGCATCCAGTGTAACAAATGCGTGATTGCCTGTCCCCATGCCGTAATTCGTGCGAAAGTGGTGGATGGCAAAGAGCTGGAGAACAAGCCGGAAGGCTTCAAGGTGGCTAAAATGCGCGGTAAGGAGTGGGGCGACGATGCTTACTACACTCTGCAGGTATCGGTGGAAGACTGTACCGGATGCGTTATCTGCGTTGAGGTATGCCCGGTGAAAGACAAGAAGGATCCGTCTCGCAAAGCCCTGAATATGGCACCGCAAATTCCGCTGCGGGAGCAGGGACGCAAGCACTGGGAATTCTTCCTGGAGCTGCCGGAAGTGGATCGCAAGAAGCTGCGCATCGAGACCGTGAAGGATTCGCAATTCCTGCAGCCGCTGTTTGAATTCTCCGGTGCCTGCCCGGGTTGCGGCGAAACCCCCTATGTGAAATTAGCCTCCCAGTTGTTCGGCGACCGCATGATTGTGGCCAACGCTACGGGATGTTCTTCCATTTATGGTGGAAACCTGCCCACCACTCCCTGGACGTTCAATAAAGAAGGTCGGGGACCGGCCTGGTCGAACTCCCTGTTCGAAGACAATGCCGAGTTTGGTCTGGGGTTCCGCCTGACGCTGGATAAACATACCGAGCAAGCCCGGGAACTGCTGAAATCCCTGAGCGGGCAGGTTGGCCAGAATCTGGTGGATGCCATCCTGCAGGCCGACC
>JALWDQ010000231.1:1883-4625 GCA_027039625.1 Calditrichia bacterium
GAAGGATAAACTTAAAAAGCTCGATTCCAAAGAAGCCAAATTGCTGCTCAGCCTGGCGGATTATCTGGTGCGCAAAAGCGTGTGGATTATTGGTGGTGATGGCTGGGCGTACGATATCGGTTACGGTGGTCTGGACCATGTGCTGGCGTCGGGTCGGGATGTGAACCTGCTGGTGCTGGATACTGAAGTGTACTCCAATACCGGCGGTCAAATGTCCAAGGCAACACCGCTGGGTGGTGTAGCCAAATTTGCTTTTGCCGGCAAGCCCACGCCTAAAAAAGATCTGGCCATGCAGGCCATTAGCTACGGTTATGTGTACGTGGCACGGGTAGCCATGGGCGCGAACGACACCCAGACGGTGCGTGCCTTTATTGAAGCAGAGCAGTACAACGGGCCTTCTTTGATTATTGCTTACAGCCATTGTATTGCCCACGGAATCGATATGGCTAAAGGGATGGATCAACAGAAGCTGGCGGTGAAGTCAGGTTACTGGCCGTTGATGCGTTTCAATCCCGATCTGGCCAAGCAGGGCAAGAATCCTTTCCGTCTGGATTCCAAACCGCCTTCAATTCCGTTAATGGATTATGCCTACAACGAAACACGCTTCAAAATGCTGAACAAAATCAATCCCGAGCGGGCCAGAGAGCTAATGAAACGTGCACAGGAAGAAGTAAACCATCGCTGGAAGCTGTACGAACGCATGGTGCACATGTTCGAGCCCAACGGGAAAGACAAAGAATAAGCGTCGGGAAAGCAGGGGTATACTCCCCTGCTTTCTTATTTATTCCGATAGCGAAAATCGGCAAAATTATTTTTTCACATATTAAAGAAGGGGATAGTCATGGATTTATCAACGACCTACATGGGCCTCAAGCTTCGCAATCCGATTATGGCATCGGCATCGCCTTTGAGCGAGGATGTGGATACTGTGAAGCGGCTGGAGGATGCCGGTGCGGCTGGTGTGGTGATGTATTCGTTGTTCGAAGAGCAAATAAATCACGAAATAAATGAAATGGACGAGGTGCTGCTGGGAACCAGCGATAGCTCGGCGGAAGCATTGAGTTATTTTCCGCCCATCGATCAATTTAAAAACCTCCATTCAGAAGATTATCTGGAACAGATTCGGCGGCTGAAAGAGGCGGTGGATATTCCCATCATTGCCAGCCTGAATGGGGTTTCGCCCGGTGGCTGGATGCAGTATGCCCGGAAGATGCAGGATGCTGGTGCCGATGCTCTGGAGCTGAATATTTACTACATGGCAACGGATCCGGAAATGACTGCCGAAAAGGTGGAAGACATGTATCTGGAAGATTTGAAAACGGTGAAAGATACGGTGAGCATTCCGGTAGGAATTAAGTTAAGCCCCTTTTTCTCGGCTCTGGCGAATTTTGCTATTCGTCTGGATAATGCCGGTGCCGATGGTCTGGTGTTGTTTAACCGCTTTTACCAGCCGGATATTAATCTGGAAGAGCTGGAGGTGGAATCCACCATCCAATTAAGTACTGAAGTGGAACTGCGTCTGCCGCTGCGCTGGATTGCAGTGTTGTACGGGAAGGTGAAAGCCAGCCTGGCCGCAACTTCCGGCATCCACACGGGCCTGGATGTGGTGAAGATGATGATGGTGGGCGCCGATGTAACCATGATTGCCTCGGCTCTGCTGAAAAATGGTCCGGAGTATGTAGGCACCATGCTCAAGCAGATGCAGGAATATATGGAAAAGCACGAGTACAATTCTGTGAGCGAGATGCGCGGCATCCTCAGCCACCAGAGGATGAAAAATCCTGCTGCCTTCGAACGTGCCAACTACATCAAAGTGCTGCAGAGCTTCCACTAATTGGTAGTTAACGCACGCCATATTTTTCTGGATAAATTGTGCCCGGTACCCCAAAGTGCCGGGCAATTTTTATTTCTTCCTTGCGTAAAAACGATTCCATTCCCATATTTTTTTGATATTTAATTGAGAGAGCGAAGCATGCGAAAAGGATGGTTCCTTTTTATAGGCGTTTTGTTGTTGAGCGGGTGTAGCATACAGAAGATAGCGTTGAAGGCGACCTCCGGATTGTTTTACAGCGGCATGGATGCGATTTATCGGGAAAGCGATTTGCAAATTGCCGAGCAGGCCATTGCCTCCGATTTGAAGCTGCTGGAAGGTTTTTACCTTTCCGACCCCCGCAATCGAGACATTTTGCTGATGCTTACCCAGGGATACGCCAGTTACAGTCTGGGATTTGTTGAGGATGTGGAGCCGGGGCGGGCAAAACTGTTTTACCTGCGGGCACGGGATTACGGATTACAACTCCTGCGCTTCACCCGAGCGTTTAAGGATAGTATCCCTACAGAGGAAGAAGCTTTCATCCAGCGCCTAACTCGCCTGGAGAAGAAGGACGTACCTGCCCTGTTCTGGACTGCTTTTGCCTGGGCGGGCTGGATTAATTTAAGCAAGGACGATCCCCAGGCGGTGTTCGATCTGCGCAAAGTAAAAGCCATGATGAAGCGAGTCATCGAACTGGATGAGGGTTACTTCTTTGGCAGTGCCCACCTATTTTTCGGAAGCGTGCTGGGTTCCCTGCCCAAAATGCTGGGCGGCGATCCCGAAAAAGCGCGGGAGCACTTCCTGCGCGCGCTGGAACTCTCCCACGAAAAATTTTTAATGACCTACGTGTACCTGGCGCGATACTACGCCCAGCCCAAACTGGACGAAGCACTTTTCGAGAAATATCTGAAACACGTCCTGCAGGCACC
>JALWDQ010000232.1:0-4619 GCA_027039625.1 Calditrichia bacterium
CTCCGCGTACTTTGCGGTTTTTAACTTTTTGTCATTTGGAAATTTTTTTGTCCTCTGTTGAAGACAAAAGGAAAAAGAAAAGAAGGGACACCATTGGGCAAAAAATCCAAATTATATTTCAAAAAATATACGGCTGGCAGGGAACGAGGCCACGGAGTGGCCGACAGATGTTAGCCCATGGCCTTCAGCCATGGGAAAGGAAATCCCACACCCACCATTTTAAGTCCTGTAAGGACGACAGAAAAAATTGAGAATTTTGAATTTTGCAACCACGAATCACACGAATATGCACGAATGAAAAGCAACAATTTAATCAGGTCAGGAAAGAACCCCCTCCTTCAAATCCCAAAAAAGTAACAGCATAAATGATATTTTTACGGCCCCTGGGCAATGATTTTGTGTGTATTGTGATCCCGCACTTCAAATTTCACAAACCCTTTAATCACTCGAATCTCTTCCGTGCAGGTTTTCAGAAACACTTTGATTTCTTTCACTTCACCTTTTTCTTTAATAAGCTGACAGCACACATTCCGGTACCAGGTGGGTTTTTCGTTTTCGAAGGTGTACACAATTTTTACGTCCACACCCTTGTAATAATTGGGCTTTACTTGCTGGGTTGTATCTGTTTTGGTTGTATCCTGCAAGAAAGGATTGGCGAACGACCCGCGAATATCCCAGATAAACAGGAAAAGAATAGCTAAAATTATGGTAAGCAAAATCGGGTTACGACTTTTCATGGCGCGCCCTCTTATTAATTACCATTGTGTTTTACGAAACAAATGGATGAAATTTCCCGTTGAAAAAGGCCGGGTTGTTGCTTCCCGGTTGCGTGTATCGAAAAAATGTTCTATTTTAGCGACGACCCAACGGGGAAATATCTTCGTTTGAATCCGGATTCGGAAAGTTCCCTTTTCAGGAAAGTGAAGGTAAGAGCGTTTTCCGGGGTTGGAAGGAGGAAATTGTGGAGCGGCTCATTTGATGCTCGATTACCGCGAAATTTTAATAGAGGAGAAAGCATGAGATCTCATTCAACACACCGATTACTCACTGGCTTCGTTCTGGTAATGGGATTGGTGATTTTTTTACTGCTGGCAGGGTGTTCCTCTTCCCGATTCACTCTGCCTCCGGTAACCGCCCAGCCCAGTGGCGAGTATCTATATGGGAAATTCGTGTGGCGGGATTTGCTAACTTACGATGTAAACGCCACCCGGAAATTTTACGGAGAGCTCTTCGGCTGGCAATTCCGGGAAAGCAACCGGGGGAACTATCTCACCATCATCCAGAATGGTGTACCCATTGGCGGAATTGTGTATGTTGAGGAAATCAAGAAAAAACATTATCGAGCCCAATGGATGAGCTACCTTTCCGTACCGGATGTGGATAGTGCCCTGGCACTGGTGCAGGAAATGGGCGGCACTGTTTTGCGTAAACCGCAGGATATTCCCCAACGAGGACGTTTTGCCATTGTGCGCGATTCCCAGGGAGCACTGCTGGCACTGTTGCATGCCACCGCCGGAGATCCACCTGACCGGGAAATCCGCGATTTCGAATGGCTCTGGGAAGAAAACCTCACCGAAAACGTCACTTCTGCGGTGGAATTCTACACGCGGCTGGTGGGGTACACGGCGGAGCCTCTCAACAATCCTCAGATTGCAGACACCAGTTTTCAATACTATGTGCTGAAAAAAGATGGGAAACCCCGCGCCGGAATAACCCATGTCCCCTGGCAGGGGGTAAAACCCAACTGGTTGCCCTACATTAAGGTGAGCGATTTACAGTCCCTCATGGAAAAGGTGGAAAAGCTGGGGGGTAAAATTTACCTGGCACCGCATCCCGAGGTGCGGCAGGGGAAAGTAGCGCTCATTGCCGATCCCACGGGAGCGGTGGTGGCTTTGCAAATCTGGCCCATGTAAATCCATGTCTAATCACAAATGAATAGGAGAAAGAAAAATGAAATTTGTCTTTAAATGGGGTATTTTTCTGGTAGCACTCATTACGTTAATTCAATGGTCCGGTTGTGCCGGGCCCGCCCACGTAAGTGTGGGAGTGGGGGTAGCCGTTCCGGGTCCCTGGATTGGAGGCCCCTATCCTCCGGGCTACGGGGGAGTTTGGGTGGGACGTCCCTATCCCGGTCCCTATTACCCCTGGCGAGCCAATTCCCGCACCTTTGTGGAACGCTTTACTCCGGTAACAGGATGGGAATCGGATAGCCAGTCCGGAGAACATCTTCTCTCGCTGCAAAATGGTTACCTCCGGCATACCGGGGCGGGAAAATTTTTCCGGGATTGAATTAATTGTGAGGAAATGTTACTTTATTTCTACTTGAGCGAACGGAGAAGGAAAATTTGAGGAAAAGATGACACGGGAAGAACTGTTTAAACTGACCCACCTGGTTACCTGCGCTGGTTGAGCATCGAAAATAGGTCCGGGTGACCTGCAGGATATTTTAAGCGAAATTCCGGGAGTAGATGATCCCCGCCTTCTGGTGGGCATCGAAACCCATGATGATGCCGGAGTGTACCGTTTAAGCGACGATCTGGCCATAATTCAAACCATCGACTTTTTCACACCGGTGGTGGACGATCCCTACGATTACGGCCAGATTGCGGTGGTGAATTCCTTAAGCGACATTTACGCCATGGGTGCCACGCCGTTAACGGCGCTCAATGTAGTAGGTTTTCCCATCACCACGCTGGATAAAATCAATCTGGCCTACATTATTAAAGGAGGCTGGGATAAAGCCCGGGAAGCCGGAGTGGCAATCCTGGGCGGTCATTCCGTGAAAGATCCCGAGGTTAAATACGGGCTGGCGGTAACGGCTATTTCCCATCCCGATAAGATTATTCGCAATAACACGGCCCGGCCAGGGGACGCTCTCATTCTAACCAAACCTCTGGGAACGGGCATCCTGACTACCGCGCTGAAGAACGAACTCCTGCCCGAGAATTTACTGAAGATAGTAACCAACGTCATGAAGCGCCTCAACAAATCGGCTTCGGAAGTGATGCGAGAGCACGGAGTTACCGCCTGTACGGATGTGACGGGATTTGGTTTGCTGGGGCATTTGTACGAAATGATGGTGGGTAGCGGAACCACCGCGCTGCTGGATACGAAGAGTATTCCTTTGCTTCCCGAAGTGTTGACCTTTGCCGAAAAGAAGCAAATTCCCGCGGGATTAAAGGAGAACCGTGAGTTTCTGAAAGATTTTGTGGAAGTACCTGAAAACATGAATCCCCATCTGCTAAACGAACTGTTTGATCCCCAGACCTCCGGAGGATTGCTGATTACCTTACCGGAATCGGAAGCGGAGGCGTGCGTTGCCCATTTGCGTGAGACGGGCGATGAACAGGCCAGCATTATCGGAAAAATCATCCCGGCGCGTGCCCGCCCCATTGTTCTGGAATAATCTCAGGAAAAAATTGTCGGGGTTTCTGGACATTCAGGAACCCCGATTTGGTTAATTCCCTTCCCCGGCAGTGGAATCCAATTTGTGTGATTCGGAAATTGCAAAAAAGCGGTGAATTTCGCCAAAGTTTTTTCTCCGGTTTAAATGAACCTGCCTGTGAATTTCCTTTAACAAAATCGTTTGGTGTTCCGGTTTATCAAATCTCATTCTGTCCCTTCGGGACGAATAAATGTGGGGTTGGGCATTCCATTCCCACAAATCGAAGAGTCTGTGTGAAAATGAAAATCAGAAGAATATTTAATCAATAACATGCATATTGCA
Source organism: Calditrichia bacterium (assembly GCA_027039625.1). Taxonomy (GTDB): domain Bacteria; phylum Calditrichota; class Calditrichia; order RBG-13-44-9; family RBG-13-44-9; genus JALXCH01. The sequence continues at coordinate 3,728 of JALWDQ010000232.1, forward strand.
ATTTACCATATTTATGTAAAACTGTGGCAGCAAAGGACGTAGAATCATTTTTATTTCTTACTGAATTTAGTATTTTTCTACGAACTCTATGACTCCATCATTAAGTCAACAACAAAGGAATATTTTTGTATCTTTGCATTTTCACAAACCCTAAAATTCAAGGAAAATCATTAAATAATATTAATTTGCACTGTTTTTAATATAGCCACGAGCTTCAGCTCGTGGATTATTTAATCTTTCTCCTAAAATCAGGCTTTAGCCTAAAATTGGGCTAAAGCCCAATTTGTAGTTTGGACCTTAATTTCCCCGAGCTGGAAGCTCGGGGCTATATTTTACTTTGAATGACAATGAATAAATATTCCATCGACAATGCATTTTCACACAGCCTCTCGAATTTGTGGGCTAGATGCATTCCGTCCCTTCGGGACGGGTCTATGTGGTATTGGGATGTACATAAGTCTTATTGGCGCAATTTACCCATCGGGACATTTCTTGAAAAATTTGTTCACTCATCGCGGAGCATTTTTCCTAAAATCGAATTTGTGAATTGGTGGCAATCCGTCCCTCCGGGACGGGGATTGAAAAATATTTTTAACTCATTGTGTGTGAGAGCTGTTTCTAATAAATTCATATCGTTTTGAAAAATTTTAAAATAACAAATGTTTCGATTTAGATTAAGGTAATTTTATAAACCACATGTAAATTGACGTTGCATTTCATTCTGAAAAGCAGGAAATTTACCTATCCAGAGGGCAGGTTTTTAATTCCTCATCCCTGAGCACCATTGGGGAAAGCTTTCTCAACGTTTTAAACCTTTTTCAAAATACCGTATTTCCTTTTGTGTAACGGAAGGCTTAATTCTACATTCTGGTGGGATAGAGCAGTGGTACGA
>JALWDQ010000233.1:0-1489 GCA_027039625.1 Calditrichia bacterium
TTCTGGTACACTGCCTGAAAGTCCATGCCGTACACCCGCCGGAACGATTTCGCGGCACCCCACAGCGGGTTGGAGCCATCGGAAACCGGCCCACCGTAGGCGTTGAATATTTCGTTATCTGCCATGCTGATGGTACCCAGATTCTCCGGCGCCACCACTTCTTCGATGTTGGGACGAATCAGCCGGTCGTAGGCGCTTTCGTAATAGGTTAGCCCCACCTGGGCGGTGGGAAAAATGTCGTAGGCAAGATGAGTACCCAGCAACAGCTCCTGCACATTATCCCGCCAGGGGAGTTTCTGCTGTAACCGTGCCTCATCCAGCGGGGCGTACTGAAACCGCTGATCCAGCACAATCAACTGGTTCATGGGGTAATGCAACTTGCCATCGATAATCACCGGATTGGTGTTCAGGATGGCATCCCGGCGGTCGAAAGAGCCAAACAAAAAGAGATGGGTTTTATGGAAGTACAACTCCGTAGCGGCGCCAGTGAGTTTAAACTCCCGGGTACGGGAATTGTCGCCGGAAATCCCCAGAAAGCGTTTGCGGAAGCCAAACCCGGATTTGCGCGGCTGGAAGAAATCGGTGTTTTCCATCACCACGCCCTGCCCGAATGCCAGGCTGTAATTGCCCAGATACAGCTTGCGCACTTCCACCGGACCAATTTTCTGGTTCTCAATTCCCAGATACATTTTTCCTTTCGGGGCGTACCCCAATCCCAGATTGGTGGTTAAAAACGGTTCATTCAGCGCGTGGAAAAAGGAATAGCCAAAATGGATGTTGGGTCCCAGGCTTCCCAGAAAACGGGTGTACACATTGGGGTAATTGTTGTTGATGCGTGCCGCGGGAATTTGTGCTGTTGCTTCGGCTTCGTCGGTAAAGAAAGGGGTGTTGTCCATACGGGTAAGCAGATGCCCGTGGAATTCCCGTTTTTTCGCCACCGGCTGGAAGGAGACAAAATCCCGCGCATTGCGATAGCCGTAGTAGGAAATCCAGGGAGCGCTGCGCAGGTCGCGGGCACTGAAGATTTTACCCACCTGGTTGCGGTAGTTAATGATGGCGGCCGCATCCACGGGAGAAACCCCCTGTAAATTCAACAACTGGTCGTAGCGAATGGTGTTGATATCCACCGGTTCCAGTGCCTGCTCCATCCACATATCCACCAGCGCCTGATTGATGCTTTCGTTGGCTTCCCAGCGCTCCAGCTTGTAGTACAACCGTTCGATGCGCACTTCCCGCTCCGTCTGCGGAACATACGGTTCCACCCGAATAAGCGGTTTGATTTTCAGAAAAATTTCCGGGGTCATCCCCTTAATCTGGTACAGGTCGTAAATGCTGTTCAGCGGTCCCTGATATTCGATGCGGTAGTAAATGCGCTCGGCCAGTTCCCGGGGAATGGGCAATTTGGCAATTTCTTCGAAAGAAGCATTGTTGATGTCCAGTTGATGCTGCGGGGAATAAGGCGTGGCGGTGTCGCTGGCAAGTAGGATAC
>JALWDQ010000234.1:0-4614 GCA_027039625.1 Calditrichia bacterium
CGCCGGTGGAAAGACAACGTATATTTCTATGGATAATCCCAACGATCCAGATACACTGGATGTGAACGGAAATTTAACCATCGAATCAGGTGCTACACTGAATGTTAGAGAATGGACTACCTGGTTAGCCGGCAATTTTTATTGCAATGGGACTTATGCTTATTATTCTGATAAAACTCCCAATTTCATTTTCGACGGCAATGGCACCCAGTATCTGACCGGCTCACCGGATTTTTACGATTTAACCATTGCCTCTACCTCCACGGTAAATACGGGCACTTATACTCCCACCGTTTCGCCCAACTCCCTTACCGAAAACGGTTACCTGGTAGGGCACATCAGCACCAGTAAATCTTTTTCCGATGATGCTACCTACAATCCGGGTAACCTGGGGATGCAAATTACCAACGGTGCAGGGTTAGGGAACACCACCATTACTCGCCATACCGGAAGTACCCACAGCGAGGCTCCCCATTCCCTGACACGCTGGTACACAGTAAATGCCAATGCGGCAGATAATAATGTGACCCTCCGCCTGTACTACCGGGATAGCGAATTAAATAGTAATATCGAAGCCAACCTGAATATCTGGCGCAGAGTTGGGAGCACCTGGCAAAAATTTACCCCCACCACCCGGGATGCCAGCAATAATTTTGTGGAAGCTACGGTGGATATTCCTTCCGGAACCTCCGAGTGGATTATTTCGGATGCCGAGAGTGACCAGAGCCTGCCAGTGGATTTGATTTCTTTCTCGGCACTGCCCCGGAATAATCAGGGCATTTTACTCACCTGGCAGGTAGGATACGAAATTCAGAACAGCGGATATGAAATATGGAAAAAAGCCGAAGAAGATAGTGAAGATTATCAGAAGATTGCCTTTGTGAAGGGAGCAAGTACCATATCCCATTCCAAATCTTATCAATATCTGGACGAAGTGGTGGTCCCGGAAAAGAGTTACAGCTACCGGCTTTATTCGGTGAGCTTCCTGGGAAAGAAAAAGTTATTGAGCAGTTTGAACGGTATTCGTATCCAGAGCAATCCCGAACCATCTGCCCAACTACCCGGTCGTTTTCAGCTTTTCCAGAACATTCCCAATCCCTTTAATCAATCTACCCTTATTCCGTTTATGCTCTACCAACCAGCAGACATTACCATTACTATTTATGATGCTACCGGTCGTCAAATCCGGGAATTACATCCGGGCATTTTACAAAAAGGCTCTCACTCCCTGCGGTGGGATGGGAAGGACGATCGGGGACAACCGGTAAGCAGCGGTGTTTATATTTACCGCCTGCGTACCAGTACCTTTGATGCTGCCGCCAGAAAGATGGTTCTGGTAAGATAGCTTCATCACATATCTCTGTTCCCATCATGCCCTCCCTGGCGGAAATATCAGCCTCTCTTTTTTGCCAGGGAGTTTTTTTATATTTTTCAGGAAAAATATCCATAAATCCGTGCACTTTTAACTTACCGTAATACTTCAATTTACTTTTAATTAATCACACAACCTTTGCTTAATATCTTATATCTATTCTTTCCATTAATTAAATTTTTTATTTCTTTTATATACTATTTTTCTTGCACGGTTTTAATTAAAATATTATTTTTGCATTCAAACATTGCTATCAAAAATTTCGGACTATTAATTTTTCATTTCCTAACGCATAAATTCAATTTCAATTTATTAAGGGAGAAGTTATGTATAAATATATTCATATAAAATTTATTATGAAAAAAATATTTATTTTGAGCATTTCATATTCAATTATTATTATGTTATTTCTCTTTTTTGCTCCGGAGGAAGCAACGCCGCTGGATAATTCCGTTCATTATTGGCAGCGCACTAATCCAGGGGGAGGAGGGGCATTTAGTACCATCGGTGCCGGGCCTGATGGGCTCATTGTTGCTGCCAGCGATCTAAGCGGTGCTTACGTAAGCAACGACAGAGGAAATAGCTGGACTCCAATAGGAGCCAGTACAGGACTTACCAGCACCCATGTTTCTGGGATTGGTTTTCATCCCTCAAATCCCAATATTCTATTTTTGGGAACAGAAGAGGGAATTTTCCTCAGTACCGATAAGGCCAATTCTTTTACTCAAGTACTCTCCCACGGCTATGTTACCGATATCGAATGTGCCCCATCAAATCCTTCCATTTGTTATGCTTCCTACCATCCTGAATATAATTCTCTTCAGGGTCAAGTATATCGCTCTACGAACGGAGGGTACTCCTGGACACAAGCAAGCACAGATTTACCTTCCGATTTGCGGATTCTGAAATTGATTGTTCATCCTCAAGATGAAGATAAGGTTTATTTATTAAGCGGAAACGGGCGATTTGCGTGTGGACCGGCTCAGGTGTTCCGCAGTACGGATGGAGGTGCCCATTGGCAAAACATTGGAGAAACACTGGGAGAGGTGCTGGATTTTGCTATTGACCCGATACATCCAAATATCCTGTATCTCACTACTATGCACGCTTCCTGCGATTCAGAATATTACTGGTACAATCTGGATGGGCAATTTTATAAAAGTAGCGATGACGGAATTCATTGGACGGCTCTGGCCAATCGTACAGGAGTTATCTGGATAAAAAGAGACAATTCTCAGATTATTCGTCTTATCGATCCCCGAGAGCCATATCCCTGGAATTCGGACGCCGGCACTTATGAATCCCAGGATGGCGGTTTTACCTGGCAAAAAATCGGGTATGTGGAAGACTGGGATTATGGCTACCAGGGCAAAGCTTACTATTCCTATGGGTCCAGTTTTAACGGCATTGCAAAAACACTGGGTGAAGATATGTCTGATCCCGACGCCCTTTATTGGGTGAATAGCCAGTGGATTTTTGGTACTTTCGATGGAGGGGTGACTTTTCAGAATCTTTACACCCAGGAAGTTTCGCCAGGGTGGTGGCGTTCACGAGGTATCGATAATGTTAACATGATGGATATTGCCATTAGTGAAGCCGATCCAGATCGGGTATATCTGGGATATTTTGACATCGGTTTCTGGCGCAGTGTGGACAACGGAGAGAGCTGGCAATCCGGGAATGATTCCCTTTATACCGGAAACTGGGAAGGATATGGCGGAAATGTGGCATCCATTGTTGCCGATCCCGAACGAGCGGATGTGGTATGGGCAACTCTGGCAGAAGACCAGAATGGAGAATATCCTACTTACTTGCTTCGCAGCAATGCCGGAGGAGAAAAGGGAAGCTGGCTTCCCGCACATTCCAATCTTCCATTAGAAGAAATTATGGGTCTTTCGCTGGATTATACCAGTCCTACCGAAAATAGAACCTTATTTGTTACCGCCCAAGGGGATGTGTATCGGAGTACGGATGATGGGTATAGTTGGGACATGGTACTGAATAATGGAGGATTGCGTTTTACCGCAGTGGATCGCTTCAACGGAAATCTGGTTTACGCAGGAGGTGAGGATGGGCTCTGGCGCTCCCTAGACGGTGGAGATACCTGGCAGGAAGTAGGAACTCCAGAAATGCAAGGCAACCCCAATATTGGTTTCTGGGATTATGGCTGGGAAGGAATTTCGGCTATTGTACCCGATCCACATCGTACTGGCAAAGTGTATGTAGCCGTTTTCGGAGAAAACCGGGGTCTGTTTGTTAGTTCCAATAGCGGAAATTCCTGGACTAAGTTACTAACTGACAACTACCTTCGCGATGTGGCAATCACGTTTCAGGATTCGAATTTTATCTATGCCGCCTCTTCCAGTGCGTTCGAACGAGGTGGGTATGAACCCGATTCCCGGGGTATTCTTTTCTCGATGGATGGAGGACAAAATTGGCAGCAGACCAATCAAAATATGGCCTGGCCTTTCGCCATGAAAATTGCTGTAAGTACTACCGGTTGGGTGTTTGTAGGTTCACCTGGTACGGGTTTTCAAAAATCTCGAATTCCTGAAAGCAACAGCTCTCCCGTAAAGCTTTCTTTGCATCTTAATCTGGAAGGTGCTTACGATGCTTCGGGAGACACCATGCGCACCGACCTGGTCCGCAATGGTTTGCTTCCGGGTAATCAACCTTTCAACACCGCACCCTGGAATTACTCCGGCAGCGAGAGCGTAGCCAGCTTCCCTTCGAACACTGTGGATTGGGTACTGGTGGAGCTGCGTTCCGGCACAGAATCCTCTACCCGGGTGGAACGCCGGGCAGCGCTGCTGCTGAACAATGGATTGGTGACCGATCTGGATGGCTCCAGTGCCGTAGAATTTAACACTGCCACATCGGGATATTATTACATTGTGGTGTACTCCTACAACCACCTCCCGGTGATGAGCGCCCAGCCGGTGTTTTTGGTGAGCGATCCGGCAACAGATTACGATTTCCGCACGGGGAGCGACCAGGCTTACCACACCTCCGACCTGGCGACAAAGGAGCTGGAATCCGGTGTGTGGGGGCTTTTTGCCGGGGATGGTAATGGAGATGGTAGTATTAATATCACCGATCGCACCCAGGTATGGCTGCCCAGGAACGGCACGGCATACGACTATTCCAGCGGTGCGGATTTTAATCTGGATGGTGCCATCGATGCCATTGATTACAACCGCTGTTTGCTTCCCAACCTGGGCACTATTAGCCAGGTGCCAGAT
>JALWDQ010000235.1:0-4610 GCA_027039625.1 Calditrichia bacterium
TGACGTTTTACCACACCTGCAAATCCACGTCCCTTACTGTTGCCACTGATCTTTACCTTATCCCCGGGTTTAAAAATCTCTACCGTAATCACATCTCCCACCTTCACCTCGCGATCGGTAAACGGCGGAAATTCTTTCAGCTTACGTACCGGAGGCACACCTGCCTTCTTTAAATGCCCCAGAACAGGTCGGGTTACATTTTTTTCTTTTTTCTCACCAAAACCCAGTTGAATGGCTTCGTATCCATCGTTTTCCCGGGTTTTTATCTGGGTAACATAGCAGGGACCGGCCTGAATCACCGTTACCGGCACCATATTGCCCGCCTCATCAAAAATGCGTGTCATTCCAATTTTTTTACCCAGCAATCCGCTCATCGCTTTCTCCAAACAAAATTAATTCGTTAACCAATTCATGTTTTTATTTCGATATCCACACCTGCCGGTAGTTCCAGCTTCATCAACTGATCAATGGTTTTGTTGGTTGCATTGTGAATATCAATTAACCGCTTGTGGATGCGCATTTCGAACTGTTCGCGCGATTTTTTATCCACATGCGGAGAACGCAACACCGTGTAAACACTGCGTTTGGTCGGCAGGGGAATGGGACCGGAAATGAGCGCACCGGTCGCTTTGGCTGTGGTAATAATCTTTTCTGCCGACTTATCAATCAGATGATAATCATAGGCTTTTAACTTGATGCGAATACTTTGTCCTGGCACGTTGCAATCCCCTTAATTAATCTTTCCCGATATTTTTTCTATGATTTGCTGCGCAATACTTTCTGGCAAAACATCGTAGTGATCGAACTGCATGGTGTACACGGCGCGTCCCTGGGTGAGGGAACGCAGGGCTGTGGCATAACCAAACATTTCGCTTAATGGAACAAATGCTTCCACAACCTGAGCATCTTTGCGTGGTAAAATACCCGCCACCTTTCCACGCCGGGAATTGAGATCCCCAATCACGTCACCCAGATATTCTTCCGGTACTACCACTTCCACTTCCATAATCGGTTCCAGTAAAATCGGCTTGGCTTTTTTCAGTGCATCCCGGGTGGCAATGGAACCTGCAATCCGAAATGCCATCTCGCTACTATCCACCTCGTGGTAAGAACCATCCACCAGCCGCACCTTCACATCCACCACGGGATACCCGGCCAACACACCGTTTTTCAGAGCATCTTCCACACCCAGCTTTACTGCTGGAATAAATTCCTTGGGAATAACCCCGCCCACAATCTTATTTTCGAATTCGAAACCTTTGCCTTTTTCGTTGGGCTCTACCTCGATAACCACGTGCCCATACTGGCCTTTACCACCGGACTGGCGAATGAACTTCCCTTCCGTCTTCACCGCCTCGGTAATGGTTTCTTTGTATGCCACCTGCGGACGTCCCACCCGGGCCCCAACTTTGAACTCTCGCAGCAGGCGATCCACAATAATTTCCAGATGCAGCTCTCCCATTCCGCTAATCAGAGTTTGTCCGGTCTCCTGATCGGTAGCCACCCGGAACGTTGGATCCTCGTCGCTTAGTTTGGAGAGAGCTTCGTTCAGCTTTTCCTGATCGGCTTTGGACTTGGGCTCAATCGCCACCGAAATCACCGGTTCCGGGAATTTCATGGATTCCAGAATGATGGGTTTTTTAGGATCGCACAGAGTGTCGCCCGTGCGGGTAAATTTCAATCCCACCGCAGCAGCAATATCTCCGCTGGACACTTCCTGCACATCTTCCCGATGGTTGGCATGCATGTAAAGAATGCGTCCCAGCCGTTCCTTCTTTCCGGAATTGGCATTGTACACATAGGAACCGGCTTTGGCCGTTCCGGAATACACCCGGAAATAGGTGAGCTTACCCACGAAGGGGTCAGTCATGATTTTAAAGGCCAGGGCGGTAAACGGTTCGTCGTCAGAAACCTTGCGGGTAACCGGTTTTTCGCTGCGGGGGTCGATGCCCGTAACCGGCGGTACATCCAGAGGCGAGGGCAGGTAATCGATGATGGCATCCAGCAAGCGCTGAATCCCTTTGTTTTTGAAGGCCGAACCCAGAAGAACCGGAACAATTTCGTTGCGAAGCGTGCCTTTACGGATGGCTGCTTTCAGCTCATCTTCACTTATTTCCTGACCTTCCAGATATTTTTCCATGAGCTGATCGTCGAATTCCGAAGCCACTTCCAGCAAATTATTCCGATACTCCTCAACCCGAGTAGTTAAATCTCTGGGAATTTCCTGCTCAATCCATTTGGTTCCCAGAGTCGTTTCGTCGTAAATCACCGCTTTCATTTTCACCAGGTCAACCAGTCCGGTGAACAGATCGCCTTCGCCCAGCGGAATCTGTACAGGCACCGGTCGCGCACCCAGGCGTAGTTTAATCATTTCCACTACATTGTAGAAGTCGGCTCCGATGCGATCCATCTTATTCACAAAGGCAATGCGCGGAACGCCGTATTTATCTGCCTGGCGCCATACCGTTTCGGACTGAGGTTCCACACCACCCACAGCACAGAACAGCGCCACGGCACCATCCAGAACGCGCAAAGAGCGTTCCACTTCGGCGGTGAAATCCACATGCCCCGGTGTGTCGATAATGTTAATTCGATGATTGTTCCAGATACAGGTTGTTGCTGCTGAAGTGATGGTAATTCCTCGCTCCTTCTCCTGCTCCATCCAATCCATGGTAGCGGATCCTTCGTGCACCTCACCCATCCGATGCAGCTTCCCGGTGTAGAACAGGATGCGCTCGGTGGTGGTGGTTTTACCGGCATCAATATGAGCCATAATGCCGATATTGCGTATTTTTTCTAAGGGATACCGCTTACCCATGGATTTTTAGTTCTCCTCTACCCTATCGAATTACCATCTAAAATGAGCAAAAGCTTTGTTAGCTTCCGCCATACGATGCGTATCATCTTTCTTTTTAATGGAAGCCCCTTCGCCTTTATAGGCAGCCATCAGTTCGTTAGCCAACCGTTCTGCCATAGTGCGCTCGGAGCGTTTCCGGGAAAATCCCACCAGCCAGCGGATGGCCAGCGAACGGCGGCGTTTGGGGCGTACTTCCACCGGCACCTGGTAGGTGGCACCACCCACACGGCGGGAACGCACTTCCAGTACCGGCGCAACGTTTTCCATCGCCTTGTTGAACACTTCCAGCGGATCTTTCTTCATCTTCTGTTCAATAATGTCCATTGCCGTGTAGAAAATCTTCTCGGCTTTGCTCTTTTTACCCTTCAGCATTAACCCGTTAATAAACTTGGTCACCAGTTCGCTTTTATATTTAGGATCGGGTAAAACTTTTCTCTCTGGTGCTCTTCTTCTTCTCATAGAAAACCCCGATTACGTTTTATTTTTTGGGACGCTTGGTTCCGTATTTGGAACGACTTTGTTTGCGATCGTTTACTCCGCTGGTATCCAGTGTACCGCGGATGATGTGATAACGCACACCCGGTAAATCCTTTACACGGCCACCCCGAATCAGTACAATGGAGTGTTCCTGCAAATTGTGTCCCTCACCGGGAATGTAAGCCGTAACTTCGATGCCGTTGGTTAAGCGCACACGCGCTACCTTCCGCAAGGCAGAATTCGGTTTTTTGGGTGTGGTGGTGTACACACGGGTGCAAACACCACGCTTTTGCGGATTACCTCCCAGTGCGGGAGCTTTGTTCTTCTTGATAACCTGTTTTCGCCCAAAACGAACCAACTGATTAATTGTCGGCAACGCAACCTCCTTAGCCTTATTTTTAAAAAGCGACAGACTTAAAATTTAATATGCAAAACCTGATTTTTCAATTCATTTTTATTTTTTTATTTCACCGGAATTTTCTCTTCCACTTCCTCTTCGGCACCGGTTTCGGTTTTCACTTCCACCTGAAGGCGGCGATATTTACTCAAACCCGTTCCGGCAGGAATTAGATTTCCTACAATCACATTTTCTTTCAATCCGTACAGATGATCCACCTTTCCGGCTACGGCAGCATCGGTAAGTACGCGCGTGGTTTCCTGGAAGGAAGCCGCGCTGATGAAACTATCCGTAGTTAGCGCTGCCTGGGTAATTCCCAGCAGAATCGGTTCCGAAGTGGCCGGTTCTGCAGGACGCGCCTCGGCAGGTTTCTTCTCGTTCTTCAGCAACTGCCGATTGGTGTACTCGAACTTCATCCGATCCACCAATTGCCGTTTGCGGAAACGGGAATCACCCGGATCGGTAATGACCACCTTGTTACGGATCTTTTCGTTTTCTTCTTTGAAGGTGTGTTTATTCACCGTATCGCCTTCCAGGAAGCGCGTATCACCGGGATCAATCACCCGCACCCGCTGCATCATCTGGCGCACAATCACTTCGATGTGTTTATCGTCGATGCGTACACCCTGCAACCGGTACACTTCCTGAATTTCGTTCACCAGATATTCCTGCACTTTGTTGGGACCCAGAATCTTCAGAATATCCTGCGGTGCAATGGAACCGGAGGTGAGCATTTCGCCAGCGCGCACGTAATCGCCATTGTGAACCAGCACGTGTTTACTGTAGGGAATGAGGTAACGTTTCTTCTCCAGAGTACCTTCCACAATAATTTCCCGAATACCTCGTTTGATGGAGCCGAAGCGTACCACACCATCGATT
>JALWDQ010000236.1:0-4606 GCA_027039625.1 Calditrichia bacterium
TTTTGCGGATTCATTTCATTATCGGTTTATTCCGGAGCTAAAGAAATTTTTATATATTACCAAAAATCAAATTATGGTTTATGAACTAAAATGAAATTGATAAAATTTATATTAATCATTCTATGCTATTATGTTACCACCATCCAGGCAAATCCCCTGGAATGGACAACCTTTACTATTTTATCTCCCACCATTTTTACTTATGCTCATGGCGATACCATCTTTACTTTAACGAATGAAGGGCTTTTATTCCCCATTACCAGAGCGAAAAAGGAAGGACGGTTTGTTTATGAAAAACAGGATTCGCTACTTTTAGGAATTGAAAATATTGAATGGGGAGGATGGGATGGTCGATTCCTTTATTTAAGCACGCCGGAGGGATTTTTCCGTTGGAGCAAATCGCAAGGTCTGCATCTAATTCGAAAAAAAAGAGCCCTCTTTATCGATAATTATCACCATAGAATAGTGGCTGTACTTTTCCCGAAAAAGATAGTTTTGTTAAATCAGGGCAAACAAATAGCGGAGTTTCAGGTTCCAAAAACTACCTATTATGTACAAATTTTCAATGACTCGCTACTGGGCGTCTGGGCAAAAAATCAATTTCAAATCCGAACGATTTCGGGTAATATTAAGCGTGTGTTTAAATTTTATAACTGGAATTCCCATATATTGTGGAAAAAATATCGAGATGAATTTGTTACATTATATCCTCGTCTGGGTACCTGCCAGGGAGATACAATTGTTGTTTCTCCGGGATATCAAAAATTTGGTGACAAATTAAACGAGGTTAAATCATTATTGGCATTTTATCGAATTAGCCAGAACGATACTATTGGTACTACCAGCATTATGGGGCAGGTTGTTCGGATGTGGAGTTCCCGGCCGTTTAAAATGTGCGTAAGTGCTCCTTATGTGTACATTTTGGGCAATATTTACCTCTTTGATAACGAAATTTTTCATCCCCGTAATTTAAATTTAGAAACTGATGTTGATGCCTTTCCCTTTTACAGGGATTTTATCCTTTCGTTTTCTTTTGCAACGGGATATTCTATATTTAGTTTTAATCATCCAGAAACGCGCTACCAAAATTCTCTGGCCAATGCATACAGCTATGCACTCCCATTTTTTTATAAAGATATCAACAAAGATGGAATCGAAGACCTGGTGTTGTTAGGATCCTCGATCTGGCAGAATAAGGAGGATAGAGTTTATGAGGTCTCTCTTTTGATTAATAAAATTCCTTCTGAATTGCAACACGTTCATTCCTGGATTCAGCGAGCTCGCCGGTTAAATAATTTTTTTGAATGTGAAAAGGCATTGTTTTTAGTAGAAAAAGCTCTAACGGTGGCAAATTATTTGTTACCGGATAGTACCCAGAAATATCTCAAATTACGTGAAGAAATCAACACCAAAGTCCGGCAGAAGCGTCTTGTTGAAAATGCTCTGGCTCAGGTTTCCGGCTATATCCCGGGGGTGCTGGCTCTTACTCTTATCATTGTTTTGTTTGTACGGTTGCGCCGCAAAATGGATGAAAACCGGAGTATTCCCTCGGCAGAAACGTTGAATTTTATGCAGGGAGAAGCACTATTTCATAAACTTGCAACCACCATGCAAGATTTACTAAAAGGGATTGAACAAAATGAATCCCGAATTATCGAATCCGCTCAAAGTGAGGTGGAATCTTTTCGAAAATATCTTTCTCAAAAGAAAGTACGATATGAATTCATAAGTGCTCCTAAACGGTGGCGCCGATTCTATCGAAAACTGGTATTACAACTTGTTTTTATTACAATGATTATCTGGTTCTATCGTTGGTCTCCGAATATTACTCCCAGGAGAAAAATTATTTTGAATCAATTGCAACATCGGATTAAACAGCTTTTGAAGTTAAAATCGGAATTTAAAGAATTAATAGAAAATGCAAAATTGGATGTCATTAGTTCAGCGCTTCTCCTGGCAGTTAATGATGTGCAACAAAAGCATCACGAGAATCATATTGTATTTCGGACGCAGGTCCAGGTGGAATTCCCTTATCGGTATTTCCCTGATGAAATCATCAAATTTCGCAAAGCATTTCTGGCTATTCTGGAAAATGCCGTAGAAGCATTCGAAAATATGGGACAATGTCCTCCAAGATTAAATCAGATTTTAGTACGTGCCCAATCGAGTATGGATGAATTAACCATCACAATAAAAGATAATGCCCGGGGAATGCATCCGGAAATTGTAGAAAAGATATTTACCCCTGGATTCTCGTATGGTAAATCCAAGAAAGAGCGGGGATATGGACTTTCTGGGGTCAAAGAATTCTTTTCTGAATACGGAGAAATTTCCGTGAGGTCTACTTTTTGCGAGGGAACGGAATTTACCATTAAACTTATTTTTGGTAAATTACCTAAAGGAGCATGACCATGATTCTGGTATTAGATGATGAGAATTATCTTAAAAATATTGTGCAAAAGGCATTTCCGGACGAAGAGGTTATACAATACTACGATAGTTTAAATTTTTTAAATGCTATTCATGATAAAAATCCGGATGCGTTAATCATAGATTTGCGAATCTTGCCTAAACCCGATATCCCATCGCATCATTATTTTGGACATAACCCATCTCTGGAAGGAATGCGCGTCCTGGAAAAAGTAAGGAAATCGGGGATACAAACTCCTGCAGTGCTGGTTACCCGGTTTGCTGTATCGGACATATTTATGCGTGTGTACGCACTGGATGCTGTTCCTCTTGAGGTTACGGATATATCCGGTGCCGTAAAGAGTTTGAAGGAAAAAATTGGATATTATCTTGAAAAACAGTCTCGTAATTCGTTACGAAATGCTTATCTCCGATGCGGTTTTGTCGTAGGGGATCCGCATACATTAAGTTTACTAAAAATTGTAGAAAAACTTAAGGATTCGGAGGATGCAATTTTAATTACCGGAGAAACCGGGGTAGGGAAGGATACTCTGGCTCATGCCATTCATTTGCGATCCCGGCGAGCTAAGAAACCGTTTATGAATTTTATCATCAGTGCCTATCCCCAGAATTTACTTTTTGCTAAACTATTTGGAACGGCCCGCAACGCTTACACTGGCGCTAAAGATCACCCCGGGAGTTTTGAAGAGGTCGGAGAGGGAACGCTTGTTCTCAATGAAATCGGGGATCTGGATCTAGATTCGCAGATCCAATTATTGCAGATACTGGAAACGCGCACGTTTAGCCGTTTGGGCGAACATGATAAAAAAGAATTCAAAGGGCGAATTATTGCCGTTACAAATCGGGGTTTACCGAAATTAATTGAAACGGGTAAATTTCGGGAAGACCTGTACAATCGGTTGCGGAAATTCCATATTCATATTCCACCCCTGCGGGAAAGAAGGGAAGATATTTCTGCTTTTATTAAATATTATTTGCCCCAGGTGCAATTTAGTCCTGCGGCAGCACATTTTTTAATTCATGAATTTCATTATCCCGGGAATTTGCGTACGCTGCGATTTATTCTGGATCGCGTTAAAAATCTTTCGCCCACTTTTCCCCAAGTTTCGTTGGATGATATTATTGCTTCCATTCTGGATTTAAAACAGTTTCGAAACGAACAATCCAATCATACCCGGAATTTGTTAAATGCTTCTGCTATTCTGGATTTTTTGCTTGAAAAAAATATTAGTTTACATGATTTTCAAAATAGTTTATTTAACGAAGCGCTTCAGCGTTTCGGAAGACAATGGACTGCTGAAACCTGGGGAAAATTAGGAATTAGTCGGGCTACTTTTTATCGGAAGCTTAAAGAATTGCCAAACGAAACCCGGAAAATAGTTTAAACTAAAACGGTGAATACTTAATCAATCGTTCTTTTCTGTGTGGCGTTCCAGGCAGATGCTTCCTGAGATAAATTACCAAATAACAAATCTCAAATTCCAAATTCTCATGTTACATACAATATTGTGTAATGTTTTAATTTAAATGAAGAAATAATTTGTTTTTCAGGCAAACTTACCTTAAATTTTGTGCAAAATTAAAGTTGAACTTTAAATTTGCGCATATATGGAGCTGATAAACAGACAACTTGAGAACCTTTTATTAGAATTAGCCCGGCAGTATCCTGTGATTACCATAACCGGCCCACGCCAGTCCGGTAAAACCACATTGGTGAAAAAGTTATTCGCCGATAAAAAATATGTCAGTTTGGAGAATCCCGATCTGCGAGAAATGGCTTTAAGTGATCCTCGTGCATTTTTAAAGGAAATTCAGGATGGTGCTATTCTGGATGAAATTCAACGGGCACCTAATATCTTGTCCTATCTCCAAGAAATGGTGGATAATTCAGCAGAAAAAGGAAAATATATTTTAACTGGCAGTAATCAATTTTCACTAATGAATAATATTACCCAGTCACTGGCTGGGAGAACGGTTCTGCTTAAACTGTTACCTTTTTCCATAATTGAAATAAAGGAGTACATTAAGTATCTATCGACTGATGAATTGATGTATAAGGGATTTTATCCTGGGATTTATCGGAACAACCTGAATCCTACCATTGCTTATCGGAGTTACTACGAAACCTATATTGAACGAGATTTACGACAACTCATTCATATCAAAGATCTGCTCA
>JALWDQ010000237.1:0-1483 GCA_027039625.1 Calditrichia bacterium
GGAAAACCGTATCCAGGTAATGGGATTAAAGGGGTTGGGAAAGTTGGGTTCCAGATAAAAAGCAGCGGGAATTTCTGAACTCTCCGGAGAAATCAATTTTAACGGGAAGGAACTTAAACTGTCCGCCAGCGCCACTGCTTCTTCGTATTTCACCACGTAATGCCACCAGTTATTCAAAATTCCCTCATAAACACCTGCATAGCGAGGCAGGTGATGAAACCACCATTTCATGTAATCCCGTTGGTTACAATTCCATTCGCTGCAGTTCAAATTGCGGTGTTCATCCAGGATGTACGGATATCGTTTCCAGTTATCGGCGTAGCAGGTAACATAGCGGGTGTTGGAATAGTCATAATCGGATTGTCCATTGGGCGGAAAATGTACATTGCCCACATGGGCATGTCCGGGATGCTCCATATCGATCCAGGTGAAAAGCTCCCAATTGTTGGGTTCGCTGGTGGTAGGATCCCAGCGACCGTACACATGCCAGATCACGCTTTCCACCCGATGCCCGTAACTGTGCAGCGCTTCTGCCACACCTCGCTCATAATTCCAGCCCATCACCGGTAACAAAAAATTTAATCCCGGATGCGCCAGAGGAGGCGAATTGCACCAGAATCCATTGGGGCCCACCAGACGGGACTCGTACATTCCCCCAAAGGGAAAGGTGTAAACCCACACCTCGTGAATTTGCCCGTTGTTACGTTTTTCATCCAGATTGTAATAATCTACCATCCCTCCGTAGTCGAAACCAACCCGCCCTTCATCTTCTGCCAGATACTGCAAATGCCCGGGAACATGGCCGTACAACACGCCATGGGAGGGAGTAAAGAAATAGCGCAGGGTATCCAGGGAAATGTATTGTCCATCCAGCGTGGTAAAAATGAAATCGCTGTCGTGGGTCTCGGCAATCTCGTAAATGATGGTGCCATCCGAGGCCTGGTAAAAATCATCGATGATCTCATTCACCAGGATGGTGGGATTCTGCCAGTTCCAGAGTTGATGAATGCGTTTATTGTTCACCGTGTCAATCACCGGATCTTGAATAATTAAAGCCACTTTAATCACCTGGGGTGCAGCGGGAGGAGAGGAAAAATTCGATACCACAGAAACTGGGGCCGTTCCCTGCAAAGCCCCGGAAGGGATGCGCACCGTAACGACGGTATTTCCCAATGCCTCCCCATGCAACACACCAAATTCACTAACCGTTGCAATGCTGTGATTTCCGGTATCCCAGATTAACGGATCGCTCAAGGTGTAAGGATACAGATGATTGTTCTCATCGACAATTTGCACTTTTAACTGGAGTGAAGTACCGGGCAACACTTTAGGAGGATAAGGATAAATGTAAAGGGAATTGTACGTAATGCTTCCCTGAAGAACCCATTCCCCAATCAAAATGGTGTTTTGCGTCGTTTCCAATCGCAAACGTACGTATTTAAACTGTACCTCGCCAAAGGCCAGAGAGTCCCAGGCAAATACA
>JALWDQ010000238.1:0-14450 GCA_027039625.1 Calditrichia bacterium
TACCCGCGAGCTGGCGAATCTGCTCCCGACTTCCCCGGGCACCGGAATCGGACATCATGTACAGAGAATTGAACCCATCCTTATGGTTCCGTAACAGCTTGAACAGCTCGCTGGAAACCTGCTCGGTTACCCGCGTCCAGATGTCAATCACTTTGTTGTACCGCTCACCATCGGTGATGATACCCATCTGGTACTGTTGTTCCAGCTGCTGGACTTCTTTGTATGCTTTTTCAATGATTTCTTCTTTGTTTTCCGGGATCACCACATCATCCAGCCCGATGCTCAAACCGCCCAGGGTAGCATAACGGAAGCCCATCTCTTTCAGCCGATCCAGGAATTCCACCGTACGCAGGTTTCCGATTTTCTTGAGCACTTCGGCTACCAGACGTTCCAGAGCCTTTTTGGTCATCACCTGATTGATGAATCCCATTTCCGGAGGCACAATGCTGTTAAACAGCACCCGTCCCACCGTCGTATCGATAATTTCACCATTCACCCGCACCTTGACGCGAGCGTGCAAATCCACCTTTCCATTATCCAGAGCAATAAGCACCTCATCCGGGGAAGAGAAGATCATCCCCTCACCTTTCACTCCGGCCTTATCCTTGGTGATGTAATAGCTTCCCAGCACCATATCCTGGGAAGGAATAGCCAGCGGTCGTCCGTTTGCCGGAGAGAGGATGTTGTGAGAAGAAAGCATGAGCAGTCGCGCTTCCATCTGAGCTTCGAAGGAAAGGGGAACATGCACGGCCATCTGGTCGCCGTCGAAGTCGGCATTGAAGGCGGCACATACCAGCGGATGAATCTCGATGGCCTTGCCTTCGATCAGTACCGGTTGAAATGCCTGAATACCCAGGCGGTGCAGTGTAGGTGCCCGGTTCAACAGCACCGGATGATCTTTGATGATTTCTTCCAGCACTTCGAACACCACGGCTTCGCGCTTTTCCACCACCCGTTTGGCACTCTTTACTGTCTTCACTACTTTGCGATCCTGCAACTTCCGGATAATGAACGGTTTAAACAGCTCTACCGCCATTTCCTTGGGTAAACCGCATTCGTACAATTTCAGTTTGGGACCTACCACAATCACCGAACGGCCGGAGTAATCCACCCGTTTTCCCAGAAGGTTTAAACGGAAACGTCCCTGTTTGCCGCGCAGCATATCGGAAAGGGATTTCAAGGGGCGGTTCCCATCGCTGCGCACCGCCGTGGTGCGTTTGGTATTGTCGAACAGCGCATCCACCGCTTCCTGCAGCATGCGCTTTTCGTTACGCAGAATCACTTCCGGTGCTTTAATTTCAATCAGCTTTTTCAGGCGGTTGTTCCGGATGATGACCCGACGATAGAGGTCGTTCAAATCGCTGGTGGCAAACCGGCCGCCTTCCAGCGGAACCAGCGGGCGCAATTCCGGTGGAATAACCGGAATTACATCCATCACCATCCATTCGGGACGATTCTTTAATTCGCCATTCTGCCGGGTGCGGAAAGCTTCCACCACTTTCAACCGTTTTAGTGCTTCCTGCTTCTTCTGCTTGGATTTTTCCGTTTTCAGAACCATCCGCAACTCTTCGGATAGTTCATCCACATCAATCCGGCGCAGCATCTCGCGAATAGCCTCGCCGCCCATCCCGGCAATAAATTTATCCGGATCATCATCGGGTAAATTACGCTCTTCCGGAGACAAACCTTCGATGACGTTCAGGTACTCTTCTTCCGTTAGAACATCACTTGCCTT
Source organism: Calditrichia bacterium (assembly GCA_027039625.1). GTDB lineage: Bacteria > Calditrichota > Calditrichia > RBG-13-44-9 > RBG-13-44-9 > JALXCH01. The sequence continues at coordinate 1,736 of JALWDQ010000238.1, forward strand.
ATAATTAGTCCGCCCCGGTTGAATCACCACATACGCTTCGTAGTAGATAATCTTTTCCAGATCTTTGGGAGAGATGTTCAGCAAATATCCGATTTTGGAAGGTGTGGAGCGGAAATACCAGATGTGCACCACCGGAACAGCCAGGCTAATATGCCCCATACGCTCGCGGCGTACGGCTTTGGTGGTCACCTCCACACCGCAACGGTCGCAGATAATTCCTTTATAACGAATCCGTTTATATTTTCCGCAATGGCATTCCCAATCTTTCACCGGTCCGAAAATCCGTTCACAAAAAAGCCCATCTTTTTCGGGCTTGAAGGAACGGTAATTAATCGTTTCCGGCTTGGTGACTTCTCCGTAACTGTGTTCCAGAATGGTATTGGGAGAAGCCAAACCAATGGAAATTTTGGAAATCTGGCCCTTTTTCGGATAGGGCTCAACCATCATTCTGCTACCAAGGTCTAATCTATTCATAAATAAGCTACCCTTTTTTGTTGAAGTAAAAAAAGTCGTTCCCCACGTAACGGGGGAACAACTTTTTATTCAACCTTTACATCCAGGCCCAGTCCCTGAAGCTCCTTCACCAATACGTTGAAGGACTCGGGACGTCCCGGTTCCGGCAGGTTGTCGCCTTTAACGATGGCTTCGTACACTTTGGTGCGTCCCTGGACGTCGTCGCTCTTGTAGGTGAGGATTTCCTGAAGCGTATGAGCGGCGCCGTAGGCTTCCAGAGCCCACACCTCCATTTCGCCGAAACGCTGACCACCAAACTGCGCTTTACCGCCCAGCGGCTGCTGGGTGATGAGCGAGTAGGGACCAATAGACCTGGCATGAATTTTATCATCCACCATGTGAGAGAGCTTCATCATGTAGATGTAACCAACCGTCACTTCCTGATCGAACGGCTCTCCCGTCTGGCCATCGTAGAGTTTAATTTTACCACTCACCGGTAATCCTGCTTTCTTCACCTCTTCAATCACTTCTTCATAGGTGGCTCCGTCGAACACCGGGGTGGCGTAGTATTTGTTCAGAATTTTGCCTGCCCAACCCAGGGTGGTTTCAAAAATCTGCCCCAGATTCATTCGGGAAGGTACACCCAGCGGGTTCAGCACAATATCTACCGGCGTTCCATCCGGCAGGAAAGGCATGTCTTCGATGGGAACGATTTTGGCTACCACACCTTTGTTTCCGTGCCGACCAGCCATCTTGTCCCCCACTTTCAGCTTCCGCTTCTGGGCAACATACACCTTAGCCAGCTGCACAATCCCCGGAGGCAGCTCGTCCCCAATCATAATTTTATATTTCTCGGTGTTTAAGTCATTCTCGATTTCCTTCAGCATCTTCTTATATTCCGAAAAGAGCTTCCGCACCTGCTCATTTTTCTCGGCATCATCGAACCACGGCTCCAGATAGTCGATGAAATCAATTTCCACCTTATCGAAGGTTGTTCGAGTAATCTTTCCCTTAGGTTTTAGAATGTACTTACCAGCCTTGCTCTTAATACCCAAGGTGGGTGTATCGCCAAATTCTTCCGCCAGGTAATCGAACAACCGCTTCTGAATCTGCTGGATTTTCTCCTCTGCTTCCCGCTCTAACTTCTCAATTTTCTTTTTATCTTCTTTCTTAGTCTTGGCATCTTTCTTTTTACGGGAGAAGAGTTTGGTATCGATAACAATTCCTTCCATTCCCGGCGGCAGTTTCAAACTGGCATCTTTCACATCCCCCGCTTTGCTGCCGAAAATGGCTTTGAGCAGTTTCTCTTCCGGTGTCGGTTCCGTTTCCCCTTTGGGAGTAACTTTACCCACCAGAATATCTCCGGAACGTACTTCGGCTCCAATGCGCACAATGCCGTTCTCATCCAGATTTTTCGTGGCTTCCTCGCTGACGTTGGGAATTTCGCGGGTCAGTTCTTCCTCGCCGCGTTTGGTGTCCCGCACCTGAATTTCGAATTCGTCAATGTGAATGGAGGTGTACACATCATCCTGGGCAATACGCTCGGAAATGACGATAGCGTCTTCGTAGTTGTAACCATTCCAGGGCATGAATGCCACCAGAATGTTCCGTCCCAGCGCCAGATCGCCCCGATCGGTGGCATGTCCGTCTGCCAGGATCTCGCCTTTTTTCACCTCCTGCCCTTCTTTCACCAGTGGCCGCTGGTTGATGGCCGTGTTCTGGTTGGTGCGCACAAACTTGAGCAGTTCGTATTCCACATACTGCGCTTCGCCCGAGAGAATTTGCCGCACATCTTTCACCGATCCCGGCGCCACTTTGATGACGATGCGATTGCTATCCACTTTTTCCACCACGCCATCCACATCCGAAATCACCAGCGCACCGGAATCCCGGGCGACTTTGTGTTCCATGCCGGTTCCCACAATGGGAGCTTCGGGACGAATCAGCGGCACCGCCTGGCGCTGCATGTTCGAACCCATCAAGGCACGGTTAGCGTCATCGTGTTCCAGGAAGGGAATCAGCGAAGCTGCTGCCGAAACGATCTGATTGGAAGCCACGTCGATATATTGCACCTGCTCGGGATTGGAAAGCAAGAAATCGCCCCGCTGCCGTACCTTCACCATCTCGCGGGTAAACTTCCCCGTTTTCTGATCTACGGGAGCATTAAACTGCGCAATTACGGTGCGCTCTTCGTCATCGGCAGAAAGGTACTCCACCTTATCGGTCAGTTTTCCGTTTTCCACCTTCCGGTAAGGCGTTTCGATGAAGCCGAACTCATTCACTTTAGCCAGCACACATAAGGAAGAAATCAAACCGATGTTCGGTCCTTCCGGTGTTTCGATGGGGCACAGGCGCCCATAATGGGTATAGTGAATATCACGCACTTCAAATCCCGCCCGTTCCCGGGTTAAACCACCCGGACCCAGAGCGCTCATGCGCCGCTTATGGGTCAGTTCTGCCAGCGGGTTGGTTTGATCCATAAATTGGGAAAGCTGCGAAGTACCAAAAAAGGTGTTGATAACCGAGGTAATTGCCCGGGCATTCACCAGGTCCTGCGGTGTAATGGTTTCGGAATCGCCCAGATTCATGCGCTCTTTGATGGTACGTGCCATCCGGGTTAAACCCAGGTTCATCTGAGACGAGAGCTGTTCGCCAACAGTGCGTACCCGGCGGTTCCCCAGGTGGTCGATATCGTCCGTACTCCGTTTGCCGTCCCGCAAATCGATGAGGTATTTGATGATTTCCACAAAATCTTCGCGGGTTAGTACGGTATTTTCCACATCGATGTTCAAACCCAGCTTCTTATTCAGGCGGTAGCGTCCCACCTTGCCCAGGTCGTAGCGTTTGTCGTTGAAAAACATCTTGTCCAGCAAACCGCGGGCTGTTTCTAGGTCGGGCGGTTCCCCGGAGCGGAGCAGGCTGTAGATATGACGCAACGCTGTTTCCTCATCCCGGGCTTCATCCTTTTCCAGAGTGTTCAGAATAATGTTGGGCATGGTGGGGTCGTTCTTCTGCACCAGCCGGATTTTCTGGATGCCCATGGACTTCAGCGCTTCCACACTTTCTTCATCCAGAACGGTACCTTCTTCGATGAGCACTTCACCGGTTTTTTCGTTGATGACATCCTCCACCGTGCGACGGCCCACCAGATTCAGCGTGTCTTCCTTCTGAACATCCACTTCCTCAATCAGATCGAACAACTCCAGAATCTCGCGATCGCTCTTAAAGCCCAGGGCCCGCAGGAAGGTAGTCACAAAGAATTTCTTTTTCCGATCGATGTACACCTGGAGGCTGTCATTCACATCCGTCATGAACTCAATCCAGCTTCCACGGAAGGGAATTACCCGGGCGGAATAGATTTTGGTTCCATTGGGATGCAGATTTTCGTCGAAGAATACACCGGGTGCACGATGCAACTGATTGACAATCACCCGCTCGGCACCGTTAATAATAAACGTCCCCCGACGCGTCATGTAGGGCAAGTTCCCCAGATACACTACCTGCTCGATGGTCTCGGTATAATTGTCCGTTTCCCCGGTAATATCCTTAATGGACAGCCGCATTTTGGCTTTGAGGGGCACAGCGTAGGTGAGTCCGCGTTCGCGGCACTCGCGCACACTGTGCTTGGGTTTGTCCACATAGTATTCCACAAAATCGAGGATAAAATTTTCCCGGCTATCCACAATGGGGAACGTAGCAAGAAAAACCGCCTGCAAGCCTTTTACTTCTCGCTTGTCCGGCGGCACATCCTCTTGCAAAAATTCCCGGAACGATTCCCGTTGAATATCCAGAAGATCCGGATATTCAACCTGGGTGGGAATTTTTGAAAAAGACTCTCTGTGAATCAATGTTGATTCTTTCAAAGAAATCACCTCTTTTTAAACTCAATGGTTTGGCGACAACTTATTTAATTTCCACCGTGGCGCCTACATCTTCCAGTTGTTTCTTAATCTCTTCGGCTTCTGCCTTGGAGACGCCTTCTTTAACCGCCTTGGGAGCCGATTCCACCAGTTCCTTGGCTTCTTTCAGTCCCAGATTGGTAATGGCGCGAACAACCTTGATGACCTGGATTTTCTGAGAGCCGATTTCTTTGAGCACCACATCAAATTCCGTTTTTTCTTCGGCAGCCTGCTCGCCAGCGCCAGCAACCGGCATTCCTGCCATGGGCATGGCGACCGGTGCGGCTGCGGTTACACCAAATTTCTCTTCAATCTCTTTCACCAGCTCGGAAATCTCTAACATGGTTGCATTTTCCAGATAAGAGATGACATCAGCGCGAGTAATTTCAGCCATTTTATGGTTACCTCCGTTAATAAATAATGCAGTTATTAATTAACCGTTTACTTTTTTTGCTCTTCCAGTTGTTTCAATACATTTACCAGATTACTCATGGCGGCATTCAGGGTTGCGGCCAGTTTGGTCATAGGTTGCCGCAGCATACCCACCAGTTGGCTCAGCAATTCGTCGCGGCTGGGTAAATTCGCCAGAGCTTCCACCTGGTCCGGCCCAACAACGCGACCTTCGAACAACGCCGCCTTCATCCGAAGTTTTTCTTTAAATTCTTTCTTTTGTTTGAGTACCTTCGCTGGCAGCGTGGGATCGTCGTAGCTAATCATGTAGCCATTCACACCCGTCAGAAACTCATCCATCCCCTCGATACCAGCATTCCGGAACGAAAGTTTGGCCAGCGTGTTTTTCAGAACACGATATTCCACCTTAGCTTCGCGCAGATTTTTGCGCAATTCAGTTGTCGTATTCACATCCATTCCGGTAAAATCTACCAGAAATATACTGGTGGCATTCCCAAACTTTTCCGTCATTTCCTGAACAATCTGTTCTTTCTGCGGAGTCGGCATATTGCTATTCCCCAATGTTTGTCAATTAATCCTGATATTCTTGAGTATTTGTGACCAATTTGACTCCCGGCCCCATGGTATTGGACAGATAGATGCTGCGTAAATAAGTCCCTTTGGCGGTGGCCGGTTTCATACGAATGATCGTTTGAACCAGAGTTTTAATGTTATCCCGCAATTTTTCCGGCTCGAAGGAAGCTTTTCCCACACTGGTATGAACAATTCCTGTTTTGTCCACCCGGAAATCAATTTTACCGGCTTTCACTTCCTTTACCGTACGTCCCACGTCCATGGTTACCGTACCGCTTTTGGGATTGGGCATCAGGCCGCGGGGACCTAAAATACGCCCCAGCTTTCCAACATCCCTCATCGCATCGGGCGTGGCAATCACGACATCAAAATCCAGCCATCCCTCTTTTTGAATTTTATCGATGTACTCTTCGTACCCTACGTAATCGGCACCAGCTTCTTTGGCTTCTTCGGCCTTCTCCCCTTTGGCAATAACCAATACGCGCACCGTCTTTCCCAAACCATGGGGTAAACTCACGGTACCGCGAATGGCCTGGTCTGCCCGGCGGGGATCCACACCCAGACGCACAGCAATCTCCACCGATTCATCAAATTTCGCCGAGGCCGTCTTCTTAATCAATTCGATGGCTTCATCCAGCGAATATTCGCGTTTTTCAATTAACTTGGCTATTTGTTGATATCTCTTGCTTCGCTTTTTCATTGACATCCTCACCACAAATTATTCAACGACTTCAATTCCCATGCTTCTGGCTGTACCTTCAATAATTCGCATTGCCGCTTCAATATCCGAGGCATTGAGGTCCGGCATTTTCGTTTTTGCAATCTCTTCCACCTGCTGTCTGGTTACCTTTCCCACTTTGTTCACATTGGGTTCACCCGATCCTTTTTCCAGGCCGGCAGCTTTTAGCAACAATGTAGAAGCAGGCGGCGTTTTGGTGATGAAGCTAAAGGAACGATCGGCATAAACCGTAATAACCACGGGAATGATGTAACCGATTTTATCCTGAGTTTTTGCATTAAATGCTTTACAAAACTCCATGATGTTGACGCCATGCTGCCCTAATGCAGGACCGACAGGCGGAGAAGGATTGGCCTGACCCGCGGGAATTTGCAATTTGATATACCCTGCAATTTTTTTCCCCATAACAACACCTATCCTTATTTCTCTAATTCAATTTGCAAAAAATCCAATTCGACTGGCGTTGGTCGCCCGAAAATACTGACGGAAACTTTCACTTTCTTCTTTTCCTCATTCACCTCTTCAATCACTCCGGTGAAATCGGCAAACGGACCATCGGTTACCCGGATAGTATCTCCCACCTTAAACGGCACTTCCACTCGTTCAATTTCAGTTTCCGGTTTTTCCACTTTTCGTAATACCGCTTCAATTTCCTGAGGAGATACTTCCGTGGGATGATTACGCGGCCCCACAAAACTGATGACTCCGGGAATTTCCTGGACAAAATGCTGCGTCTGATTATCCAGAACCATCTCTACAAATACATATCCCGGAAAGAACACTCGATTTTTCAATCGCTTTTTTCCATCGCGCATCTCCAACACCGGTTCAGAAGGCACCACAATTCGTCCAAATTTCTCCTGCAAGCCTTTAAACTCAATCTCATTTTCCAGATGCTGCCGCACCTTATTCTCCTGACCGGTAATGACTCGCAATGTGTACCACTTTTTTTCCACTCTCTTAGCGTCCTTTTAATAAAGAATGTTAATCAGTTTGGATACAATGGTATCCGTTAAGAAAATAAAAATTGTGAAAAGGGCCGAGACTACAATGACCACAATGGTAGAGTTAATTAGCTCTTCACGCTCGGGCCATACGACCTTTTTCATTTCCGTCTGAACATCTTCGATAAACTGCTTGGCCTTTTTAAACATCACGCTCACTCGGTTTTTGTGCACAAAAAAAACTCATTAACTGGCATAAAAATAGCAGGCCTGGAGGGACTCGAACCCCCAACCCCCGGTTTTGGAGACCGGTGCTCTAGCCAATTGAGCTACAGGCCTAAACCAATCAACGAGTTACCTCGTCTCTTTATGTATTGTATGTTTGTTGCAAAAACGACAATACTTCTTGTACTCCACCCGTTGAGGGTGTTTCCGTTTATTCTTTGTCGTTGTGTAATTCCGGTGCTTACAGACCGTACACTCCAGAGTTATTATCTCACGCACTTTCGCACTCCGCAGTTTAAAAATTCAACTATTCAATAATTTCCGTCACCACACCAGCACCAACGGTACGTCCGCCTTCGCGAATTGCGAAACGCAGCTCTTTTTCCAGAGCGATGGGTTTAATCAGCTCTACTTCCATTTCCACATTATCACCAGGCATTACCATTTCCACGCCTTCCGGCAGTTTAATGGCACCGGTAACGTCGGTGGTACGGAAATAGAACTGCGGACGATAATTGTTGAAGAACGGGGTGTGCCGCCCACCTTCTTCTTTCTTCAACACGTACACCTGAGCTTTAAATTTGGTGTGCGGGGTAATGCTACCAGGAGCTGCAATAACCATACCGCGTTCCAGCTCATCCTTTTCCACACCACGCAGCAACAGACCCACATTATCGCCGGCAATACCTTCGTCCAACAGCTTCCGGAACATTTCCACACCGGTAACTACTGTTTTACGATGGGCACCCAGACCCACGATTTCCACTTCGTCACCCACTTTCACTTTGCCACGTTCGATACGACCGGTACCTACCGTACCACGACCGGTAATGGAGAATACGTCTTCCACCGGCATCAGGAACGGTTTATCCACATCGCGCTCGGGAGTGGGAATGTAAGAATCCAGAGCATCCAGCAGTTCCTGAATGGATTTGGTTTTTTCAGGATCATCCGGGTTCTGCATTGCTTCCAGAGCACTTCCGCGAATCACAGGAATATCGTCACCCGGGAAATCGTAGCTGGAGAGCAGTTCACGTACTTCCAGTTCCACCAGATCCAGCAATTCCGGATCATCCACCATATCCACTTTATTCAAATAGACAATGATGTAAGGTACATTCACCTGACGGGCCAGAAGGATGTGTTCACGGGTTTGGGGCATGGGACCATCGGCAGCACTTACCACCAGAATGGCACCATCCATCTGCGCCGCACCGGTAATCATGTTTTTAATGTAGTCCGCGTGTCCCGGACAGTCCACATGAGCATAGTGACGTTTGTCGGTTTCGTATTCTACGTGAGCAGTAGCAATGGTAATTCCACGCTCTTTTTCTTCGGGAGCATTGTCAATGCTGTCGAAAGAACGCTCTTCGGCTTTTCCCTGACGCGCCAGATAACGGGTAATTGCAGAAGTCAGAGTGGTTTTTCCGTGGTCCACGTGACCAATCGTACCGACGTTAACGTGCGGTTTCGTGCGTTCATATTTTTGCTTAGCCATTGGCTGTCCTCCAAAATTACATTTGATTAAACTGAGAAAATTATTTTTCAAAAAACCTAAAAAAAAGAGCCCACGACCGGGATTGAACCGGTGACCTCATCCTTACCAAGGATGCGCTCTACCGACTGAGCTACGTGGGCTTCTATCAAACGGTGGGCACCCTGAATTTTCGGGTGCCCACTGCCGAGCGGGAGACGGGACTCGAACCCGCGACCAACAGCTTGGAAGGCTGTGACTCTACCAACTGAGTTACTCCCGCCTATGTCTGAAACTCCATCGTCCTCCAACCCCTCGCTCGTAACTCAATCGCTCGAGCTCATGTAGTGGGGAGGGGAGGATTCGAACCTCCGAAGGCTTCTGCCGCCAGATTTACAGTCTGGTGCGTTTGACCGCTTCGCTACCTCCCCAATCTCAGGTAGCACTGAGCCGATGAGAGGACTCGAACCTCCAACCGGCTGATTACAAATCAGCTGCTCTACCAGTTGAGCTACATCGGCACATGCGTTAGACCTTTCATGGAGCATTTCGTTACCTGCTCCATTTTTGAGCCACTAAATATAACAAATAAATTGTGTGAGGCAACAAAAAAAATATTTTCTATTAATTTTTCAGAATGCATCTATTGCATCAATTTTATCAAGAATAACCTTTTAATTTATAAGATATTAGAGAACATTATTTTCACAAGAACTTTCACTCTTTTAATTTAATTCATCCCATTTTTCCACTTTTTTCTTTTCCTTTCTTTAAGGAATAATTCTTGATATTTTGTTCCCGGCAAATTTATATTCATCTAACAAAACCAAAAGCAGGAGAACTTTGATGAGTGGAATAATCTTGCTTCTGCTGGTATCCCTACTCTTTCTGATTGGATACCGGAGCTATGGTGGTTATGTGAACAAGCAGCTGGCAGTTGACGACTCTCGCCCCACCCCTGCCCATACCATGTACGATGGCGTGGATTATGTTCCTGCCAAAACCCCGGTACTTCTGGGGCATCATTTTGCTTCCATTGCTGGTGCAGGACCAATAGTGGGTCCCATCATTGCCGCAACTTTTGGATGGGTACCGGTGTACCTGTGGATACTCCTGGGAGCTATTTTCATTGGAGGTGTACACGATTTCTCTTCCATAATTGCTTCCATCCGACATAAAGGGAAATCCATTGGCCAGATTATTGAAAACCACATTGGAATGAGCGGTAAAAAGCTGTTTCTCATTTTTAGCTGGTCAACCCTGATTCTGGTCATTGCTGTTTTTATAAATATTGTTGCTTCAACCTTCGAACGTACCCCCAGTTCTGCTACCTCTTCCCTTTTATTCATTCTGTTGGCACTTCTCTTTGGCGTTGCCATCTACCGCCTTAAAGCACCTTTGTGGATTGCCACCATCGTAGGAGTATTTTTGTTATTTCTTTCTGTGGTATTGGGCGATTATTATCCTTTAAGCGTTAGTAAAACCGTCTGGCAATGGGTGCTAATTGCTTACATTTTTGTTGCCTCTGTAACCCCGGTTTGGATCCTGCTGCAACCACGGGATTATTTGAATTCTTTCCTTCTTTATGCGCTTATTTTAGGGGGACTCCTGGGAATATTTTTTGCTTTTCCTCAGATTCAGCTAAAACCGTTTACACATTTTTCCGTACCCAATCTGGGAACGTTGTTTCCCATTCTTTTTGTCACAGTAGCCTGCGGGGCTATCAGCGGTTTCCATTCTCTGGTGGGGAGCGGCACTACCGCTAAACAGCTTAATAAAGAATCGGACGGTAAACTGATTGGTTATGGTGGCATGCTTATTGAAGGAGTGCTGGCAGTTCTTTCTCTCCTGGCGGTTGCCTCCCTTTCGCCTCAGGAGTTTCAGGATTTCTATTCCGCCCATCATTTTGTTTCTGCTTTCGCCGAAGGAGTAGGAAGATTCATTCATAGCATTCCTTTGCTGAACATCCCCGTTTCGACAGCCAGAACATTTACCGCGCTGGCAGTTTCCGCCTTCGCCCTCACCTCTCTGGATACTGCCACTCGTCTGGCACGTTTTGCATTTCAAGAATTTTTCGAAGATAACACCAAACCGGCATCAGAACAAAATATTCTAGTGAGAAATCGTTTTATCGCTACCCTTATTACTGTTACTATTGGTGGGCTCCTCACCTTCAGCGGAAAAACAGATGCCATCTGGCCCATCTTCGGAAGTGCCAATCAACTATTAGCGGCTCTGGCTCTACTGGCTATTACCGTATGGTTGGCTCATCAGGGGAAGAAGTATTTATTTGCTTTCATCCCCATGGTATTTATGTTTGCCGTTACTTTAAGTGCATTAATCATTCTTTTCTATTTAAACCTGGTTGTGCATCATAATTATGTTCTTTCTTTCCTGGCTCTGGTTTTATTCGCACTATCCATTATTCTGAGCATTCAAGCGTACCATAGCTTAAAAACCAAATACAGTGATACTACAGATTATAATCCAAATTTCTAAATGTTAAAATATGGGATCGGTCCAAAATACTGCACTATTATTTTTTCGACAGGTAAGGAGCTAATAGATTTAACATTGGTCGGAATATGTAGTTTTTAGCAAATATTTTCACGTAATTATCAGATAAAATGGAGCAACAAAATGGCTAAATTCGATCTTTCCAAAGCCAGGTTCGCCACGCTGTGTGTTCACGGTTCGGGAACTGTGGACCCACAGACGGGCGCTCTTTCTACACCAATCTATCAAAGCTCGACATTTGCATTTAAGAGTGCCCAACATGGAGCTGCTTTATTTGCCGGGGAAGAAGAAGGCTATGTCTATACACGCCTGGGCAACCCAACCCAGGCCGCACTGGAACGGGAAGTGGCTTTTCTTGAAGGTGGCGAAGCTGCACTGGCTTTTGCTTCCGGTATGGCAGCTATTTCCGGTGTGATTCTTTATCTTTGCCGCAATGGAGATAATTTGGTTTCTTCCGACACGGTTTATGGAGGTACTCATAATTTATACAAGGAGACACTCCCCCTCTGGGACATTGAAGCACGTGAAGTTGATGCCACCAATCTCGTAAATGTAGAAGCCGCTATTGACGAACGTACCCGCCTGATTTTTATTGAGACTCCGGCTAATCCAACCCTCTCAATTGTGGATATCCAGGGATGTGCCGAGATTGCCCATCGACACAATATTCCTCTGGTGGTAGATAATACTTTTGCTACCCCATATCTACAACGTCCGTTAGAGCTGGGTGCTGATGTGGTGATTCACAGTGCGACCAAATACATCGGAGGGCACGGTGACACAGTAGCAGGACTTGTGATTGGCAAGAAAGAATTCATCGATCAGCTTAGGGCTCAAATTATACGGGATATCGGGGGAATAATAAGCCCCTTAAACGCCTGGTTATTATTGAGGGGTTTAAAGACGCTACCGGTACGTATGGATAGGCATTGTGCTAATGCGCTGGAGGTAGCCAAATTTTTATCTCTCCATCCTAAAGTTAACTGGGTACGGTATCCGGGTTTGCTCACCCATCCCCAACATGAATTGGCTAAAAAGCAAATGCGCAATTTTGGTGGAATGGTTACTTTTGAAGTGAAAGGTGGTCGTAAAGCCGGGGAAAAGCTCATGAATAACGTGGGGCTAATCACCCTGGCCGTAAGCCTGGGTGATTGCGATTCTCTAATTGAACATCCCGCTTCCATGACTCACTCAACCTACAGTCCGGAGGAATTGCAGGAAGTAGGGATTACAGAAGGACTCATCCGTCTCTCTGTGGGTCTGGAAGATCCGGCGGATATTATCACCGACTTAAAACTGGCATTAAAAAAGATTTAACAACCAATTAATCAATCATATGAGTATGCCAAAGAATTTAGTAATCTACTACCAGACAGGTTGTTGTATCAATAACACCTTCCAGACTGTGGATGTCAGCCAGGATGACTTTACCTAAATCTTTCATATCTTCCGCAGTCACATATACAATTGCGTCGTAAGG
>JALWDQ010000239.1:0-1477 GCA_027039625.1 Calditrichia bacterium
CGAAATCGCCTAACGATCCCATGCCCAACAGTGGCTGGCGTTTACTGGGAATCGATGCCAACGGACACCCGGTCACCCGCATTAAATTAGTGGGAGAACCGCTGGCGTATATGGATACCTTCTATGTTCATATTCGCGCCATGAATAAAGCAGGTCTCATTGGACCGATAACTACCACCGGGCCCATTCGCCCACTGGATCGTACCGCTCCCACCAAACCGGGCTTTACTTACGGGAACATCCCTGATTATATGCCCTATTATAATGGTTCCCTTACAACCATTATTCTGGGACTGAAGCCGGCTAAGGATTATGAAACCGGTGTTGCTTATTACGAATATAAGATTGGTAGCAGTCCTGGCAATGGGGATATTGTTAGCTGGACGCGTCGTAACATTACTGCTTATCACGCACCGGGTCAGGTAGGTAGTGTCGATTTTCCATCTGATCTCTTCAATCCCTCCAATGGTTTTACACTCTTACCGCCGGGAGGGGTAGGAGGCGGATTTAATTTTGGTGGACCAATTAATCGGATTAAAATCGATAGCCTATCGTTAGTTTCAGGACAAAAAGTTTATGTTACCATCCGGGCTGTGAATGGAGATGGCATGCGCAGCGCTTATGTAACTTCTCGGGAAATTCGTATCGATAATACACCGCCTTCTACGGGAATTCTTACTCCCCAATACCACAGCGGAACTCATAAAATATCGGTTACTTTGAGCAATTTCTCCGATTCCGAATCGGATATTTACGGGATGAAAATTGCCATACGTAAGAATTCGGATCCTTCGGATACCCGTACAATCACATATATCATACCAACGACTGCGGCTTCTCCTGGCAATTCTGTGACTCTGGAAATGCCGGGGACTTATCAGGAGAATACAGGTTATACAATCCGTTTCGTCATTGCCAATCGTGCCAACCTGAAATCGCCCATTCGCCAGACGAGCTTTATTGCCGGTTATGGTGGTAGCGGAGCGACATTTGGAGGCGGCCACAACTTCGGTGGCGGTGCGAATTTTGGTAATCCTGGTCTTCCTGGTCCGGGTAATTTCCCACCGCCTGGTGGGGGAATTAATCCTCCCGGACCCATCGGCCCGGGCCATTAATCCTGAGGGAAAGAGGAAGCGAAAACAGGTAGTAAATTCACAATGTAAATGAAACGTTTGTAGATAAAAAACGAGGGCTTTATGCGAAGGATTTTCATAGGAGCACTATTAATTGTGTGGAGCCTGACGGCTTTTGCCGGTGAAATGCCGGAGCTGATTGGGTTTAGTGATGGAAAAGTCAGTTACATCTTTTTAACCAGACCGATTCCCCGGGGACAGGGAGTGGAGCTCTGGAAAAAAGTGGGGCAGGGCACTTGGGAGAAAGCCCTTCCGGTAGTGGTACGCCCTGTTGACGATCCTTACCAGATGCAGAAATTGCTGGGACCGGATTTTACCACTCTGGCGCGTACCATGAAAAACCC
>JALWDQ010000240.1:0-1477 GCA_027039625.1 Calditrichia bacterium
CTTCAGTGCTTTTGCCATCCGTGCCGTAGGGCGCGCTGCGTTTAATATGATTGAGGAAGTGCGTCGGCAGTTCCGGGAAATCCCCGGTTTGATGGAAGGAAAAGCAACTGCAGATTACGCCACCTGTGTGGACATTAGCACTCGTGCTGCCATTAAGGAAATGATTATTCCGGGTGTTTCCGCGGTAATCATCCCGGTGTTGTTCGGATTCTACGATAAAAATATGCTGGGCGGTTTGCTGGCCGGGCTTACCGTAAGCGGTGTGCTGATGGCAATTTTCATGGCCAATGCCGGTGGCGCCTGGGATAATGCTAAAAAATACATCGAAAGCGGTGCTTATGGCGGCAAAGGTTCCGAGCCGCACAAAGCCGCCGTGGTGGGCGATACAGTGGGCGATCCCTTCAAAGATACCGCCGGGCCTTCCCTGAACATCCTCATTAAGTTGATGTCGGTGGTTTCTCTGGTGATTGCACCGCTGATTAAATAAACGGTTCATGAATAATAAAAATTACGAAAAAGGTAGATTTACCAGCAATTTTACCTTATATTTTGCGGCCTCTATTACAGAGGCCGTTTTTAAATCATAAGTAACCAATAAACCACGTCCTATTCCATCCGCGGGATGGGATCGTTAGACCAAAGGAGGTGTTATGGAAAAACTGTATAGTACAATTTTCATCGTGGATATTTCCCAGAATCCCGATGAAGTGGATACGGTTTCCAGTCGCGTTCAGCAGCTCATCGAGGATCATGGCGGAGTGATTAAAAAGATTGACCGATGGGGCAAACGACGACTGGCATATCCCATCAAAAAGAAGACCCACGGTTATTACGTGGAAATCGAGTTTAGCGCCAACAGCCACCTGAATATCCCCAAAACACTGGAAGAAGAGTACCGGATGAACGACCGGGTGTTGCGCTATTTAACGTATGTAATTGATAAGAAGGAACTGAAACAGCGGGAACGCAATGCCCAGCGCATGAAACGGAAAGCGAGCCAGCAGGAAGCGAAGGCAGCACCGGTAGAGGCAAAACCGCCTGTGGAAGAGAAACAACCGGCTGTTGAGGAACAAAAACCGGCAGAAGCTCCGGTGGAGGCTAAACCGCCGGTGGAGGAAGCCCCGGTGCAAACCGCTGCTCCCGAAACCGAACCCACTGCAGAGGCACCGGAAGCTTCGGCTGCCCCGCAGCCTGAATCCGGTG
This sequence comes from Calditrichia bacterium, assembly GCA_027039625.1. Taxonomy (GTDB): domain Bacteria; phylum Calditrichota; class Calditrichia; order RBG-13-44-9; family RBG-13-44-9; genus JALXCH01. The sequence goes on from JALWDQ010000240.1 coordinate 1,204, forward strand.
AGGAAACCGTGGAAAAGAAAGAAGAATAATCAAGAAGGGGAAAAATCATGTTATATAGAAAAAAACGAATTTGCCGCTTTTGCGAAGCGGGAGACATTTTTATTGATTTCCGGGATGAGAAGAAGTTAGTGCGCTTTTTAACCGAACAGGGGAAAATTGTTCCCCGCCGGACTTCGGGGAATTGCCGTCAGCACCAGCGCCAGCTGGCTCAGGCCATTAAACGAGCCCGGCACCTGGCACTGATTCCCTTTGTCTCCGATATTCCCCGGTAATG
>JALWDQ010000241.1:0-1471 GCA_027039625.1 Calditrichia bacterium
ATCTACGAGAAAGTAAGTTAAAAGCTCATAACAATTTGCCTCACCGGATTACCATTTCCTTTCGCCTCATAGCGGCCGGATAGCCAAACCGATCGTTACATCTCCCCAATGAAACAATTTACTGCGAATACTAACAAACAATAACGACCTCCCAGTTTAGTCAGAAAAAATGGCTTCCGGAGGAAGAGGGAAGCTAATTAGAACCTACTTGACATATCCAAACGAAGAATCCGGACAGGAAACACCGCGCTCTTTTTAGTAAAGAGATTTATCCCGCTTCCTGCTTCTCATTTTCCCCTTCCGGATGGGAATGAGGGGGAATATAATCCGGTGGGAGGCGTTTTTCGTTTTCCCGAGTGACGAAAATTCCGGGAGCGCCGGGAAGGGGACATTTCGTTTCGCAAATGCCGCATCCGATACACAATTCCCGTACGACATAAGGGAGTTTAACCGTGCGCCGGTTGCCATCCGGTAAAATCATTTCTTTCAGTTCGAAGCGAATGGCCTTGTCTGGTACGGGGCAGTGTTCCTCGCACACAATACAATCCTCATGCCGGGCATAGGGGATGCACAGGTTTTTGTCGAAATAGGCGATTCCCATGGGTGTGTGTTTTTTTTCTTCCAGCGGGAGGGGGAGAATGGCGTTGGTGGGACACACGGCGCCGCACAGGTTGCATTCATATTCGCAGTAGCCTTGCCGCATGATAGCAACGGGCGTCCACAGATTCTCCAGCCCGAACTGAAATTCTGCTGGCTGCAGGCATCCTCCATTGGATTCGCAGATGCGCACGCATTCCAGGCAACGGATGCAGCGGTCTAAAAATTCATCTTCCTGAACAGCACCGGGAGGCCGGATGAGCCGATCCGTTTCGGTTTTGGTGGGGGAAGAGAGCCCGATGCGGAAAAGTCCCAGGGTAACGAGTCCTCCGCCCAGGGAGCGCAGAAAGTGCCGCCGGGAGAAATCCGGAGCCAGCGGCGGCCATTGCCAGCGGAAACGATACCGGATGGATGGCGATTTGGGTGGACAGGTGCTGGCACAGGAGAAAGACTGAATGCACTCGGTAACCCGGGTGCGATGGATGTCCTCCCGAGGAATAGCGTTCATTTTACATTGATTGACACACTGGTAGCACACCGGGCAACTGGAAGAAACCGAGCGGCCGAAAATGCGGGTTAGGGAGAGCAGACCCAATAGCGCGCCCGCCGGGCAGAGGTAACGGCACCAGAAGCGCCGGGTGACTTTCTCCATGGCAAAAATAAAGAGAAGAAGCAGGAAGATGGAGAGAACGGCGGTGTGCCGGGATTGCATTTCGGGCATAATCTGTTCTTTGAAAATATCGTAGGCGTAGTCTGCCCAACTGCCCACGGCCGGAACCCCTGAGAGCCAGTCCAGAGAGCGTTCCCCCAGCAGGGTAAACAGTGGGTAAAAGATGATGGTGGTGAAGCGGGTAAACAGCGCCAGCGGATCCAG
>JALWDQ010000242.1:0-4563 GCA_027039625.1 Calditrichia bacterium
AGGCTGGCATCATGCCACCCTTCATACCAGTGGCCACAGCGCTCCATCCGGTGCCAATATAGAAGTGGGCACTACCAATGGTGTGGGGAAAGGAGTATTCATTTACCGCAGTTCCGAGGGCAGCGGCGACGTGAACTGGAGCAGCGTGCAGTTGCGCTGGGATTATGGCTCGGACGGCCTGGCAGATAACGACCTGGTGACGGTAAAAGTATTCGGCATCGAAATGGTGTATGTTCCTCAGGGAGCTTTTTACGTAGGCGACACTCCCGGAGGAAATGCGGTGAATAATTTTTATGAATATGGTACCAGCAACGATCCTTACCTCATTGATTCAGAGGATGCCATTGACGTTGGTACCACAAACGGTAACCTATATTACCACAATAATGGAGGCTCTCCCGGAGATTTTTCCGGCCCCATTCCGGCAGATTTTCCTAAAGGTTATGATGCCTTCTGGTGCATGAAATACGAAATTACCCAGGGACAATACACCGATTTTTTAAATACCTTAACTCGCACCCAGCAAAACCAACGGACAGAAACGGATATTTCCACCAGTAGTATCAGCGATATTTATGTAATGAGTGGTAGGTCTTCAGAAATTTATCGAAACACCATAAAATGCCCTTCTTCCGGGAACGGAACCTCCTCCCCTATCACATTTTCTGTGGATGCGCCGGATCTGGCTTGTAATTATCTGTCTTTTGAAGATGTAAAAGCCTACCTGGATTGGGCAGCGCTGCGTCCCCTCACTGAGCTGGAATTCGAGAAAGCTTGCCGGGGGCCAGAATATCCAGTGCTTAACGAGATGGCTCATGGCAACGGAAACGGAGGCGCCATTACCGGATTTGAAGGAGTGGATAAAAGCGGAACAGAAACGAAAAGTCCCACAACCGGTTTGATAAACAAAGCCTATGGGAACCAATCCGGGGTTCAGGGCCCGGTGCGTGTAGGCATTTTTGCCGCCACGGATAATGGACAGGGTTATACCCGGGAAAATGCGGGAGCCAGTTATTGGGGAATAATGGAACTAAGCGGAAATGTAGTTGAACGGTGTGTGACTGTGGGTAATACTTATGGTCGTGCTTATACCGGTTTAACCGGAGATGGGGAACTGAATTCCTCAGGCAATTCCGATGTAACCAACTGGCCACCAAGTGGTTACGGCCAAAGCTATCGGGGTGGAAGCTGGTCTCGTGATCTGGCAGAGTGTATGGTCGGATATCGTCTTTATGGCAGTATTAATAACACTGCTCGAGGCTCTGATATGGGCGGGCGAGGTTGTCGGTAATTCCCCTTAAATTAAAATCACTGTTATCCCTGGGAAAATGCAAGAGAAGCTAGAAGTCCATTAAAATCAGAATCGTCGCAGGGCGAATACAGAATGAAAAATTGAAAACGTAATCTGCGCAAACAATGGTTTTTGGAGAAACCATGATATTCGACGATTGAAATTCCGGGTACTTTAAGCCCCGGAATTTCCGGACCGGTTATAAAACAAGGTGGAACAGATGAAACCACGAACATTTTTAATAACCATATACCTCCTTTTTCTGCTGCCGTTGTATGGTTTTAGCCAGCGGGGGCCCACAGATACGGGAACCTTTTTCTCCGGAGGAAACTACGACGGTTACGGTGCGGCTTCTTTTTCCTACCGGGAGGCATCTTCGACAGATAACGCTTTCTCCGGTGGCAGTTACGATGGATATGGAGCAGAGCAATTCGCTTACCATCAATCCGGAAGTACCGCTGCTTTATTTACCGGGGGCAGTTACGATGGGTATGCAATGGAAACCAACCATCCCCATCAACCTAATAGCACTGCACCAATGTTTACCGGTGGGAATTATGATGGATACGCAGCCCAGCGAACCCTGACCCATACGGCCAGCAATAGCGATGCTGCCTTCACCGGTGGCAATTACGATGGATATTCCGGAACGAAATTCGCCTACCGTCAACCCTCTTCCAGCGAATCCCCCTTTACCGGGGGGAACTATGACGGCAGCGCCATGTCGGTTACAGCCGATGATATTTCCCTGCCGGTACAAATTGCCCTCTTTACGGCTGTCGCGCGCTACGATGGCATCCACATCCTCATCCGTACCGCTTCGGAAGTGGACTTTGCCGGATTTAACATTTTCCGTTCCGACAGCATGAACTCCGGCTACCAGCTTATCGCCTCCTATCTAAATAATCCGCAGTTGCGTGGGCAGGGCAACTCCACCCACGGGCATGAGTATTCCTACCAGGATACTCAGGTTCAGCCGGGGCAACTCTACTGGTATAAATTAGTAAGTGTGGATGTGGATGGCTCGCAGGAAAGCTTCGGGCCCATCTCTGCCCGGGGAATGGTAGTACCGGAAGATTTTGCTTTACAGCAAAATTTCCCCAATCCGTTCAATCCCAAAACCACAATTACCTTCCAGCTGCCCCGAAGCGAGCAACCCGCCATGTGGGTAAAGCTGGAAGTGTTCGATGTTTCCGGTAGGCTTATTCGCACCCTGATTGATGGGGAAATGTTTCCCGGAACCTACCATGTGAGCTGGGATGGAATGGACAATCAGGGAAAACGGGCACCCTCCGGCGTGTACTTCTACCGTCTCTCTACTCCTGAATATTTGAAAACCCGTCGGATGGTATTGTTGAAATAATCTTAATCCCAATAGTTCACCAGCCCGATACTCAAACCCGGCACCCGGTTCTGCACTTAATGCAGAGCCGGGTGTTTTTTATTTCAACCAAACTACAGCCTGGATGGATTGTGGGTTAAATCGAATCGGTCCAGAGACATCACTTTGTGCCAGGCAGCCACAAAATCCCGAACAAATTTCTCCCGGTTGTCATCCTGCGCATAAAACTCGGCCAACGCCCGCAACCGGGAGTTGTGTCCGAAAATTAAATCCACTCGGGTAGCCACCCACTTTACTTTGCCATTTCCTCGCTGGCGTCCCTCAAATTCATTTTCCGAAACCGCCTGCCATTCTATTCCCATATCCAGCAAATTCACAAAAAAGTCGTTGGTTAATACACCGGGTCGTTCGGTAAACACCCCATGAGGAAGATTCCGGAAATTGGCTTCCAGTACCCGCAAACCGCCTACCAGCACCGTCATCTCGGGGGGTGAAAGGTTCAACAACCGGGCTTTATCAATGAGCCACTCTTCCGGTCGTCCCTCTACCCCGGATTTTAAATAATTTCGGAAACCATCTGCCTGCGGCTCCAGAAAAACAAACGACCTCACATCCGTTTGTTCCTGGGTAGCATCGGTACGTCCGGGAGTAAAGGGAACCTTCACTGAATATCCGGCTTTACGCGCGGCTTCTTCCACCGCAGCACAACCGCCCAACACGATTAAATCTGCCAACGTCACCTTCTTCCCACCTGAAGCCAGGCGGTTGAATTTCGCCTGAATGGATTCCAGAACCCCCAACACCCGGGTTAACTGCTGCGGTTCATTGATCTCCCAATCCTTCTGGGGCAGCAAGCGGATGCGCGCTCCGTTGGCACCACCCCGCTTATCGGAACCGCGAAAAGTGGAAGCAGCCGACCAGGCAGTGTAAATTAACTCCCGAAGCGGCAGGCCACTCTGTAAAATTTCCCGCTTTAACTGTTCAATATCGCTTTCGTCAATTACTTTAAAATCTACGGGAGGAAGCGGATCCTGCCAGGGAAAAATTTCTTTCGGGATTTCCGGTCCCAGGTAGCGCGCTCTCGGTCCCAGATCGCGATGGGTCAACTTAAACCAGGCACGGGCAAAGGCTCTGGCAAATTCTTCCGGATTGTCCAGGAAGCGCCGGGCAATGGGCTGGTAACTGGCATCCATTTTTAACGCCAGATCGGTGGTTAGCATGATAGGCACGTGCTTTTTATCGGGATCGTGAGCATCCGGTGCCATATCTTCAGGATCGGGATTCACGGCTTCCCACTGCCAGGCACCAGCAGGACTCTTCACCAGATTCCAGTCGTACTTAAACAGCAAACGCAAGAAACTATTGTCCCATTGAATGGGAGTGGGCGTCCAGGCACCTTCCAGACCGCTGGTGATGGTATCGGCACCTTTACCGCTGCCAAAGCTATTTTTCCAGCCCAATCCCTGCTCTTCCAGAGGAGCGGCTTCGGGTTCGGGCCCCAGATATTTTTGGGGATCGGCGGCACCATGCGCTTTTCCGAAGGTATGACCACCGGCAATCAGCGCAACGGTGTCCTCATCATCCATTCCCATCTGGGCAAAGGACTGGCGAATGTGTTTTGCTGCCTCCAGCACATTGGGTATTCCGTTGGGACCTTCGGGATTCACGTAAATTAATCCCATGTGATCGGCAGCCAGCGGTTTTTCCAGCACGCCCTGTTCGTTATGGCGAGCATCGCCCATCCATTCCTTTTCCGGACCCCAGTAAATATCCTCTTCCGGTTCCCAGACGTCTTCCCGTCCCTCGGCAAATCCCAGGGTGCGAAATCCCATGGACTCCAGCGCGACATTCCCCGCCAGAATCATTAAATCTGCCCAGGAGATCCGGTTACCATATTTCTTTTTGACGGGCCAGAGCAAACGCCGGGCTT
>JALWDQ010000243.1:0-4559 GCA_027039625.1 Calditrichia bacterium
CGATATTTTTAGCACGTTTTTTCCGTTCCCGTAGATGTTTTAGCGACCGTGGTAACCACAATAGTGTATGCAGTCCGAAAAAGGTAAACACACTCACCAGCAATGTCGTCATGAACAGGAAGGTGTAATAAAGAATGGGATATTTGGTCTTATCGTGATGGGTCGCATGGGTTAAATAACCGGTAAATCGGGCATTGGCATCTTCGTGGCATTGTCGGCAGGTTTCCACTACATGATTGATACCCACCCGGGAGTTGGGATCGTTTACCGGAAGGATGTCGTGGGAACCGTGGCAGTCCGAACATTTGGCTGCTTCCAGGTAGCCCAACGAATAGGCCTTCCCATGAATGGTTTCCATGTACGATTCGGCCAGGTCTTCGTGACAGGAGCCACACTGCTGGGTTACCTCCCGCATGAACTGATCCTGATGAATATTCTGAATTTTGTGGGCGGAATGGCAATCCTCGCAGGTAGGTAGCTTTTTATCGGTGTGGGTGATCTGTGGACTGTGCACACTTTTAATAAACTGATCAAAAATACCTTTGTGGCAGGTGGCACAGGTGGTAGGGACATTTTTGTAGTAAACCGTGGATTTTTCGTTTTTCGCATTTAAAATAAGATGGGTATTGTGACAATCTGTACACACCGCACTGGGTAATAATCCCTTTTCCACCAGCCCCTTTCCGTGAACACTGGTGGAGTAATCCACCAGTACATTACCCATGCGTGCCAATGCCGTATCCTTCTGAGCCAGCTTCCCGTGGCAATCTCCACACAACTGGGGAATGTTCGCCCGGTAGGTCTTGTCCCGTTCATCCAGATGGGAGAGAATTTTGTGTTTTCCGTGGCAATCGGTGCAATAAGGGGCGTCGGGATTTTTCTCCATGTAAGCCTGTCCATGATCGCTCTCGAAATATTGTTCCGAGATTTCCGCATGGCACTTGGAGCAATCCACTTTGCCTGCCGTTTCGCAGGGACGATGGCGGGTGGGATCCACATCGGAATGGCACTTCACGCAGGGAATATTTTTATGAACCGACTCCTGCAAATCGGTGGTGTGCACTGTTAGGGAAATTTTTTTGCCATCCACTTCCTTGTACAGATTCTCTTTAGCATGGCAGGTTAAACATTCCTTGTCGGAAGTGCGGGGTACCAGACTGACTTTTTTAAGAATATGAGGCTGATGGCAATCTGTACAGGCGGGAATTGATCCCGGCTCTTTTTCCCACAATTCCCCTTTAATCACTTTTTGGTGAACCATTTCGATATTAGCGTGGCATTTGCTACAGGTTTTTGCCACGTTCCGGGCCGAAATGGTGGAAAGCGGATTGGTGTGAGGCAATATCATGTGATTGCCGTGACAGTCGTTGCAGGTAGCCGTAACGATAAGTCCCCGCTTGAATAGCCCCTCGCCATGAATACTCTGAGAATAATTATGTAGAATTTCTTTTTGAGGGATGTTATAAACGCGTGCCACTGGAGCTCCCTCGCGGTGGCATTTACCGCACAATACCGGAATGTTCAATTTGTAGGTGCGGGATTTGGGATTGGTGGAGGGTAAAATATAGTGGATACCGTGGCAGTCCTGACAATTGGGTGCGTAAGGTCGACCTCGTTTTAGCGCAATTCCATGGATGCCTTTTTCGAATTCCTCCTGCTCGTCGGAATGGCAATTTCCGCACTCTACTTTTTCCAGCTCTTCTGGATGGGGAAATTCTTCCACATCGGCATCGGAATGGCAATCGATACATTCCAGGTCTTTGTGTACCGACTTTGCAAACCGATCGAAATTAATGTACAGGGAAATGGTACGCCCGTTCCGTTCGGTAGTGAGTTCGGGATCGGAATGACACATGGCGCAGTCTTCGTTGGTTGCTGCACCCGAAGTGCCAACCAAACCACCGAACATCCATAATATCAACCAAAAATTCAGTAAGGTTGCCCATTTTCGCATGGCTTATCTCCAATTGTTACCTTAAATCATGATTAATTAGACTTTAAAGTATAAATAAAATATTTTTTTCACTTTTTAAATGAATATATTATTCTAAAGGAATATAATCAATACCTTTTTCAGATTAGAAATTTTTTTCATAAAGTACTATTCCTGGTATCTCTGGTAAAATTAACTGGTGTAATGGGAATGGCATTGAGAAACCATCAGCAAGGAGAAAGCCAGATTTTCTGATTTCCTGCCTCTGAGTAGCTTTCAAGGTTGGTCGGGTAGAACGTTGCTTCCTTTTTTTCTGATTTATTTTACCTGTAAGCACCAATTATATTTGAGCGGAATTGAATAAGAGGATTCATGAGTTTTTATCTGATTTTGATCATTGCACTGGGAATGGCCATGGATGCGTTTGCTGTGGCAATTTCCACAGGAATGAATCTGAAGGTAATTACGCCACGGCAATATTTCCGGTTGAGTTTCCATTTCGGATTGTTCCAGGCGTTTATGCCGGTGTTGGGGTGGTTTCTGGGAAAGAATCTGATTTCCCTCATTGCCCGGTGGGATCACTGGATTGCTTTCTTTTTGCTGGGATATGTGGGCGGTAAGATGATACTGGAATCTTTCCACACCGGGGAAGACAAGAAGAAGGTAGTTGATCCCACGCGTGGAGTGCGGCTGGTTATTCTATCCGTAGCCACCAGTGTGGATGCTTTTGCTATTGGATTTACCCTGGCAGCGCTGGGTGTGGAGATTATCTGGCCAGCGTTTATCATTGGACTGGTAACTTTTCTCCTTACCGGCTTCGGGATGATGACCGGACGGTATTTTCGGAACCGTTTGGGGAGCTGGGCGGAAAAATTGGGAGGAATTTTGTTGATTCTTATCGGGATTAAAATTCTAATTGATCATTTGAAATAAAATTGGTGTGGTTGCCTAATTAATGGCGCTGAAATAGCCTGCGCCAGATTTTTGAGAAAGCAATGAAGAATAGTCTCTTTTGGATATTCAGGGATAAATAATAATTGAATTTGGTACTTGTTCCTTTGAAAAGAAATGGAACCAGTTCAATAAAAAAGAGAGGTCATATTTACAACCTCTCTTTTCAACTTCAGGGGAAAACTGTATTATGTTTATTCAGCTGGGGAGTAGTAGCATCGCTTGGGGGAAATAACCTTCCCTTCCTTTTTCAATTTGGAAATAATTTTGGATACTTCTTTGCTTTCCAGCCCGGTAGATTTGGCCACATCGCCCGGGCGTACCGGCTTGCCCGCTGCTTTCATGGCATTCAGTACAATGGTGATTTTATCTTCCATTCTTACCTCCTTATTTTTGGTTTCCATAACGCTTTTTATTGAAAATTGAATAAGTATCCGTTTTAACCGTAGTGCTACTTTCCTTCCCAAAAATAATATAATTCATATAAGTTCTTCGCCAAAATACTTTTCTAATTTCCGGGATGTAAGAATTCCCTGTCAGGGGCTTTGTTCTCGTTTCCGGGAGGAGAGGGCCTCCTTTTGCGCTACAAATTTTTCCTCACCCATTCCTGTAAATCGGGAATAAACTTTCGGTTAGCCCCCGGGAAGGCAAACTGTTCTAGCTCTTCCACGGAAATCCATTTGAAATCCACCGGGCCGTTTAAATGGACCTCTCCGGCAAGGTAGCGACAAATGTACACTTTCATGCGAATTTTGAAATGGGAATAGGTGTGACTTACCTCTGCCAGGTAGTGAATGGGTTCCACCAGAAGATTTACTTCTTCCTGTAATTCCCGCACGCAAGCCGCCCGGGGAGTTTCGTTTGGCTGGATTTTTCCTCCCGGGAACTCCCACAAACCTCCCAACAATCCCTGGGATTTCCGGCGGGTGATTAGTAATTGCCCATTTTTAATGACCACGCCCACGGCAATCCTGTAAAGCGGTAATTTTTTACGGGGTGAGGGAGAAGGAATCTCCTGTACCCGCTTTTCTGCATAAGCGGTGCAATAGGTTGCTACGGGACAATCCTTGCAAAGTGGGTTCCGGGGGAAGCATACGGTTGCTCCCAGTTCCATCATAGCCTGATTGTGAATTCCGGGATTTTCGCGATTCAATAAAAGTTCCGCTTGCTGGCGGAGTTGTTTTTGAGTGGTAGTGCGATTTAAAGGAGAAGTGATTCCGAACAAACGCGCCAGCACCCGTTTCACATTACCGTCCAGAACGGCTAAAGGTTGGTTGGTCGCGATGCTCAGCACTGCCGAAGCGATGTATTCTCCTACTCCCGGTAGCTCCCGAAAGCTGGCGTATTGGGTGGGAATTTCTCCTCCGTATGTTTCCATGATGCGGCGAGCGGCACGGTGAAGATGACGCGCGCGGGCGTAATAGCCCAATCCCTCCCACACTTTTAACACCTCATCTTCAGAAGCGGCTGCCAGTTGTGAAATGTCGGGGAATCGTTTCAGAAAGCGATGATAATACGGCTCCACCGTTTGTACCTGAGTTTGTTGCAGCATTACCTCGGATACCCAGATGGAGTACATATCTTGGGTGTTGCGCCAGGGGAGCCGGCGATGAATGTGGTGATACCAGTGCAGAAGCTGTTCCTGAAAACGTTGAATCTCTTTTTTGTCCATCTG
>JALWDQ010000244.1:0-1467 GCA_027039625.1 Calditrichia bacterium
CTATAATTATTGACTTTTTGCAGCATGGTTGGCCAGTATTCGGTTTTCGAATATTCTGAGGAACTTGTGTAACCAATGTTCCAAAAGGTGCACTTCGGCGCGCATTTCCAATGCCACGGATTTGTCCATTCATTTCCGCCTCCTCCTTTTTGGGTGGACATTTGTTTTTATATGCATTATTTCATTTGCTAAAAATTAAAAATATGGGCCCATTTCTTCAACAGTTTTTTCTACCTTACCGCAAAATTTCTATTCTTTTATTATTTTGCAATTTTTCTTCAAGAGGTTTAAATTGGACGTTTAGAGAAGGATTTTCTACTTCATGCTGAAAAACGGTTTAAAAAGCTGACGAAAAATTTATGCGTTTTTCCCCATATCAAAAAATTGTTCTGATTGGCTTTCGTGGTGCTGGCAAAAGCACCCTGGCAAAGGCACTAGCAGAGGCTTTACAATGGGATTATATTTCACTGGATCAGGAGATTGAACAGGCGGTAGGAATGCCCATTTCCCGGATTGTGGAACAATACGGATGGGAATTTTTCCGCAAAAAGGAAACAGAAATGGTTCAAAAATACGCTGGAAAACAAAACGTGATTATCGACTGCGGAGGCGGTATTATCGAGAATCCACACAATATGAAATTGCTCACCCCCGGGTCTTTCGTGGTGTGGGTCGATGCCAGGCTGGAAGATATTCACACCCGACTCCGGCAGGCAGGAGACCGCCCGTTACTCAACCAGAGCAATCCCGAAGCCGATGTGGAAATTAATTACCAGCGGAGGGAACCACTTTATCGCCAATACGCCCATTTACGAGTAAACACGTCGGTGGAAACACCCGCACAAATTGTCCGGCGCATTTTACAGGAAATTCATCGCACCAGGGATTTACAATAACGCCTGCTCGGGGCGGCACAAGGGCAACTCCTTCAACCGCTGAAAAAACTTCCCCAGCGGGAATCCCACAACGTTAAAATAACATCCCTCAATTTTCTTAATGAATAACGAAGCAAATCCCTGAATCCCATAAGCGCCCGCTTTGTCGAATGGTTCATCCGAACGCAAATACAAATCGATCTCTGTGGGAGTAAGCGGATAAAACGTTACCCGGGTCTCCTCGTGCTCAATCACCAGTTCCCCCGGCGTCTTTAAACAAAATCCCGTAATTACCCGGTGGGTATTGTTGCTTAACCGTTGCAACATTCTTTCCGCTTCTTCCCGGGTGCGGGGCTTTTCGAATATTTTATCTTCCAGCACCACCACTGTATCCGCGGCAATAATCAAATCGTAATCCGTGTGCTCTGCTACCCAGTGGGCTTTTTCGCTGGCGTTGTTTCGCACGTAATCCACCGGACTCATCCCCGGCTGCAGGCGTTCCTCGTACTGGGGTGGGAATATTTCAAAGGATAATCCCACCGCTTTAAGCATCTCAATTCGCCGCGGGGATTGGGATGCCAGAACGACCTTC
>JALWDQ010000245.1:0-1465 GCA_027039625.1 Calditrichia bacterium
TCCGGAGAGGGAATCATCCGTTGCGTGGATGAAAACGGCAAGGTGCTGCTGGAACAGCCGGTGGAAAAAGGGGACATCTTCCGCATGTGCCAGACCAAGGATATTGCCATTGAGGATTGGGTAAGGCTGGCGGTGAAGCGCGCCCGCGCCACGGGCAATCCCACCATTTTCTGGCTGGACGACCGGCGCGCCCACGATGCCCAGCTCATCGCCAAAGTGAAAACCTACCTCAAGAATCACGATTTAAGCGGGCTGGATATCCGCATCATGCGGCCGGATGATGCCATGCGCTTTACCCTGAAGCGCGTGCGAGCGGGCCAGGACACCATCTCCGTTACCGGCAACGTGCTGCGCGATTATTTGACCGACCTGTTTCCCATTCTGGAACTGGGCACCAGCGCCCGTATGATGTCCATCGTCCCGTTGCTCAAAGGGGGCGGTCTGTTTGAAACCGGTGCCGGCGGCTCGGCTCCCAAACACGTCCAGCAGTTCTTAAAAGAAGGGCATCTGCGCTGGGATTCGCTGGGAGAATACTGCGCTCTGGTACCCTCCCTGGAACTGATTTACGAAAAAACCGGCAACGAGAAAGCCAAAGTGCTGGCCGAGACCTTGGACGAAGCCATCAGCCAGTACCTGGAAAATGGGAAAACACCTTCCCGGAAAGTAAACGAGCCGGACAACCGCAACAGCACCTTCTATTTTGCCATGTACTGGGCACAGGCGCTGGCCAATCAGAATAAAAACACCTGGCTCAAGGAGCGCTTTACTCCCGTGGCCCAATACTTGAAGGAACATGAAGAACAGATTAACCGGGAGTTGCTGGCCGCCCAGGGACGACCCGTGGATATTGGCGGTTACTACAAACCGGACGAAACGCGGGTGGAGCAGGAGATGCGTCCCAGCGCCACCTTAAACACCATCATCAACCGGATGATGGAAGATTAACCACGCCTCACCGGTTCCGCCGGTGGAGAAATATTTCTTGCTTCCGGCTCTGGCCCGGCCAGACCTGTGCGAACCGCTGAGTTAATGGGATGCAATCAATGGGATATCGACCGTCGGCGGAACTGGACCGCCTTATGGAACAACTGCTGGGGAGCGAAAAATCGTGCTTCTTTCGGAGCATCGGCGAGCAGCTTCCCCACACCATCCGCTTCAACACCCTGAAGGGGGAGCCCGAGCAACTGCAATCTTTCCTTCGGGAGCAGGGATTTGAGTTTGAGCCGTTTCCGGGATTACCGGATGTTTTTCGCCTGACCTACCAGCCTTACCCCATCGGGAAGAGTCTTTCCCATTTTCTGGGGCATTTTTACGTGCAGGACATTGCCTCCATGCTTCCGCCCCGGGTGCTGGCTCCGGCTCCCGGCGAACGGGTGCTGGATGTCTCCGCCGCTCCAGGCTCTAAAACCACCCAGATGGCGGTGATGATGGAAAACCGCGGGCTCATTGTGGCCAACGATGTGGT
>JALWDQ010000246.1:0-1464 GCA_027039625.1 Calditrichia bacterium
GTCAGAAATTGAAAACGATACCTCATTGTAAAAGGTATAAGGGTCCTTGGCAAGATGGGACATACTTTGGAAAAGAGATTTCGATGGTGTAGCATAGAGGCATGGCCCGTGGAAAACGTCGTTCACGCTCCAAAATCCGGATAGCATGGCCCTCCCCCGGAGAAATGGCCCTGCTGCTGGCCTTGGCTGCTGTGCCCGCGCTCTTCAATATCCAAAGCGGGGCCAGCTTCGAGCCCGATAAAGCCGGTCTTATCCTCGCTTTGGCCCTGGTGGCCCTGGTCGATGGGGTAAGGCAAAGCAGGAGGGACCTGGCAGCTTTTTGGGCCGGGGATAAGATCATCGCGCTCCTGCTAGGAGGCTTGCTTGTGTGGGGCGGGGTGATCACCGCGCTGGCGTTGGACCCTGTGGGCAGTTTTTGGGGGGCTTATGAACGGGGGGGAGGGCTTTTGGGATGGATGGCCGCGCTGGTCTTTTTGTTCACGGCCTGGCGCATGACCCGACAGGGACACATGCTCTGGCTGATCGATGCCGCGCTCTTGGGCGCGGTGGCCCCTGTGCTCTACGGGTATCTGCAGCGTCTGGGATTGGACCCGGTGCAGGGGGCTGGGATAAGCTTCCCTCTGGGCCAGCGGGCTGCCTCCACCCTGGGCAATCCCCTCTACCTGGGGGACTACCTGTTGTTGATCCTGGCCCTGGCCCTGGCGCGGCGGATGGTATGGCCCCCTGCCCATGGGGGCGCCCGCCGGGTGCTGGAAGGGATGATCCTGCTGAGCCTGGGGCTCTTGATCCTGACCGGAAGCCGCAGTGCCTATTTGGGATTGACCGTAGGCGCCGCGGTCTGGATTTTATGTCAATGGCACACTCGCAGAACGCCGGACAAGGGGGCCGGTTGGGCCTGGGGCCTGGCGGCCGGGGGCGTGATCCTGGCCGGCGCGTTGATAGGATGGCTGCTGTGGCCCCGGCTTCAACATGGAGGGACCTTTCAGCAGCGTCTTCTTATCTGGCAAGGGGTTGCCCAGATGGTCCGGGCCCGACCGCGGGTCTGGGCCCTGGGGCTTGGGTTCGACAATTTGCCTCTGGCCCTGGCTCCCTATCTGCCCCCTGCGCTGGCTCATTTTGAACCGGACCTGATGTTGCGGGTCCCCGACCGCGCGCATACCTGGCCCCTGGATCTGCTGGTAACCGGGGGGATGGTGTGGGTTCTGGGATGGGTGAGCCTGGTCGGGGTGGCCCTGGTCCGATTGTGGCGCAGCCATCACCCCGTGGCCCCCTATGGGATCGCAGCCATGGTGGGACGGGCCGCGCTGTTGGGCTTCAGCTTTTCCACCCACGCGCCCGATCTGATTTTCATGACTCTTTTGGGCATCAGCCTGGCCCAATTGGGCTCCGAACAATCCCATGGCAGGCGTGCCCGCACCGAACAGACGCCTGGCGCCGCGGACAGGATGCCCTGGGCTTCACGCA
>JALWDQ010000247.1:0-8334 GCA_027039625.1 Calditrichia bacterium
CCGTCTGGTCGCAGGCAATACCGGGGTGTTGCTGAATGATGAAATGGACGATTTTGCAGCGAAACCGGGAACGCCCAATATGTTTGGACTGGTACAGGGGGAAGCGAATCGGATTGAACCCGGCAAGCGCATGCTCAGCTCCATGTGTCCGGTAATTGTGGAAAAGGATGGAGAGCTGGCGGGTCTGTGGGGAGCTCCCGGCGGACCGCGCATCATCAGCGAGGTGTTCCTGGTGCTTTTGAATCTGGTGGATTACCACAAATCCCTGCCCGAAGCAGTGGAACTGGGACGTTTCCACCACCAGTGGTTACCGGATTCCATCTTCATAGAAATGGCAAAATTCAATCCCCGGACCATCGATACTCTACGGCAATGGGGATACGGGTTCAAAAACCGAAAGAAAATGGGTGATGTACAGGCCATCTGGCGAACCGAAGAAGGATGGGCGATTGTTTCGGATCCCCGCTATAACGGGTATCCGGCAGGGTATTGAGTAGAAAGAAATGCTGAGCTTCAACATAGCCTGGAGATGCAATAAAGTGTGAGATGGAAAATGAAAGAATTGTCGAAAAAGGAAATGGAACAATTTCAAGAGAAACGAACCATGGTCGAACAATATTACCGTAAAGTGATGCGGATAGTGGAATTTTATGTGATGCTGAGTTTTGTGATTATCACCATCGTGCCGTTACTGGATTATAGCTGGGTACCGCCGTTTATTAAATTTGTGTATTTCACCGGCTTCCCCCTGCTTATTTTATTGTTTTTAGTGAGTTTGTTTAAAGATAGTTTGTTGAATTTCATTACCCGGCGAATGATGGCTAAAAAGGCCTGAAATTCGGGAAATCGGATTCCTCTGGAAGAAAACAGGGAGTTTTTTGGTGTTACGATTCAGTGAACAACGTTTACAGGAAATTACCGGAGGTGCCTCCGGGCGGCGCATTATTGTGTTTGGGGATTTAATGGTGGATGAGTATTTGTGGGGCGATGTAACCCGCATTTCTCCCGAAGCGCCGGTACCCATTGTTAACATCTCGCAGGAACAGATTCGTTTTGGTGGCGCTGCGAATGTCGCGAATAACCTGGTGGGACTTACAGCGGTGCCTATTCTGGTGGGAGTCATTGGCAACGACCGCATGGGTGGGCTCTTCCTGGACATGCTGCGGCAGCGTAAGTTGCCTGCCGAGGGCATTGTGCAAACGGACGATCGTCCCACCACAGTGAAAACCCGCATCATCGGAAACGACCAGCACATCGCGCGGGTGGATAAGGAGCGTACCGATCCCGTTTCCCCGGAAATTCAACAGCAACTCTTCGAGCGCGTGCTGGCCGTGATTGATGAGGTGGATGCCATTATTATTCAGGATTACAACAAAGGGGTAGTCCAACCCACGCTGGTGACTCGCATTGTGGATCTGGCCAATCGGCGGGGAAAGTTTGTGACGGTAGATCCCAAATTCGAGAATTTTCTTTCTTTTAAAAACGTTACGGTATTTAAACCCAATGTGAAGGAGACCGAAGAGGCGTTAGCCGTTCGCTTACACACCGAGGAAGAATTATTGAATGCCGGGCAGCGATTACTGAAGGAACTCCAGAGCCAGGCGGTGCTTATTACCCGTGGCGCCCAGGGCATGGCCTTGTTCGAAGCAGATGGCGAGGTAACGCTGGTGAGCACCCGGGCACGGAAAGTGGCCGATGTGTCTGGCGCCGGAGATACGGTGATTGCGACCCTGACTTACGCCCTGTGTGGTGGTGCTTCGGTAAAGGAGGCGGTGTACCTCTCCAATTTTGCCGCCGGCCTGGTGTGCGAGGAGGTGGGAGTGGTGCCGGTGGAGCGCGACCGGCTGGTAAAATCGGTGTTGCGCAACCAGAACGATTATGACGATTGAAATGTAGGTTTAGAAAAAATCTTCCGTTTCTGAAAAGAAGCGGGGGTAATTGTTGATTTTGCGCATGAATTTACTCCAGGAAATGGACATATTGAGGGGCGATGATACGAGATAAGATAAAATCGCAACGGGAGCTGGTAGAGATTCGTCGGCAACTGGGAGCCGCCGGGAAAAAGGTGGTATTCACCAACGGGGTGTTCGATATTTTACACCGCGGGCATGTGGAATATCTGGAAAAGGCACGCCAGTTGGGGGATGTCCTGGTGGTGGGCCTGAACAGCGATGTTTCGGTGAAGCGCATCAAGCAGAGTGGGCGTCCCATTGTCCCGCAGGAAGATCGTGCCATTGTTCTGGCTGCACTGGAAGCAGTCAGTTACGTCTGTTTATTCGATGAAGAGACACCGGCGCAGCTGATAGCCGCCCTGATTCCGGATGTGCTGGTGAAGGGAGGGGATTACCGCATTGATGAGATTGTGGGTCGAGAGGTGGTATGGGAGCATGGCGGTCGGGTGGAAACTATTCCCTTAACCCCGGATCGCTCTACCACAGACATTATTCAGAAAATTGCTAATCTGGTACAGAAAGGGTTGTTGGTGGAATGAAACGAGCATTTCTGTTTTTATTGATTTTGCTTTTGGCTTCGTGCAGTACCGTGCGCCAACGGTCGGCAGAGCCGGATTCCAATACCACATCTACGCCTTCATCCCGGGCGGATAATCCGGAGGTCCTGGCACTGGCTTACCTGCATCTGGCCCAGCAGGCAACAGAAATTGAAGATACCCTGGGCGCCGATTATTATTTTACCAAAGCGATGGATATTGTGGATAGCCTGCGTCGGGATTCCCTTTTACTTCGCCAAGACAGTACCTTGCGCAATGTGGTCGAAACGGTTTCTCTGGAGTATGCCCGCTATCTCTCCCGCCTGAACGGTATTGAGCACGATACCCTCACTGCCGCCAATGTCCTGCGGGTGCTGGATGAACTGGAAGAAAGCGCTGGCCGCCAGAACGTCGATAGTACCGTTCTAATTCCCAATGTGATTGAAAAAAACGAAATGATGGCTATTCCTCTGGTGCTAAACCAGAAGGTGGAGAAAGCCATTCATTACTTCCAGACCCGGGGCCGACGGGTGTTTACCCGCTGGTTGCAGCGTTCCGGGCGTTACAAACCGCTGATTACTCGCATTTTGCGGGAAGAAGGGGTTCCGGAGGATCTGTTTTACCTGGCCATGATCGAGAGCGGTTTTAATCCCTACGCTCGCTCCTATGCGGGAGCCGTGGGCATCTGGCAGTTTATTTACAGCACGGGACGGGCGTACGGTTTGCGCCGGAGCTGGTGGTTCGACGAACGCCGCGACCCCGAGAAATCCACTCGGGCAGCAGCCCGCCATTTGAAAGATTTGTACGAACGTTTTCAGAACTGGTATCTGGCTATTGCCGGGTACAATTTCAGTCCCCGCAAAATCGAAAAACGCATCCAGCGCTACAATGTGGATGAATTCTGGGAACTTCCTCGCCTGCCCCGGCAAACCCGCAACTACGTCCCCACTTTCATTGCCGCCGCATTAATTGCTAAAAATCCTGAAAAATACGGATTCTACGTCACTCCCGATCCACCCATTGAGTACGATACCGTAACGGTGCACGAAGCAGTGGATTTAAATGTGGTGGCCGGGTGTACCAACAGCACCTTCGACGAGATCAAGAAACTAAATCCGGCGCTATTGCGCTTTTGCACTCCCCCCGACCTGGAAAACTGGGTGTTGAATATTCCCAAAGGCACCCGGGAGATGTTCCTAAAAAATTATTCCCGGATTCCCGATAACCAGAAACTCACCTGGATTCGGCATCGCATCCGCAGTGGAGAAACGCTTTCCACCATTGCTCACAGGTATGGAGTAAGTGTGTGGGAAATAAAACGGTTCAACAAGATTCGGGGTTCACTCATTCGCGCCGGGCATTCTTTGATTATTCCGGTACCGCAGAATAAAAAATATCTGGCGAAAATGCAACGCCGCACTCGGGTGCACCGTTCCTCTCGATATACTCGGCGCAAGCCGGTGACTCATGTGCCGGGGCGGAGGAAGGAAGTGCACATCGTTCGCCGCGGCGAAACTCTGTGGGATATTGCCCGACGGTATGGCGTCACCGTGTCTCAAATTCGCCGCTGGAATGGTCTGGGGCACTCCCGGCTGATCCACCCCGGCGACACCCTGAATATCTGGATTCCCAGGGAGGCCATTCAGCTGGCTGATAAAACTCCCCTTCCCTCCACTCCGAAAAGAGAGGAAAAATCGACCTTCGATTCTCCTTCTTCTAAAAATTCAGGTAAGGTCATTTATTACACCGTGCGCCGAGGAGATAACCTGTGGGATATTGCCAACCGCTTTGGGGTTCGGATTCAGGATATTAAGCGATGGAACAACCGCCGCTCCAATTTAATTAAACCGGGCGATCAACTCAAAATCATTTTACCTCAATAATTTATCGGGGAATATTTTCACTCATCCTCAGATCTCAAACAAAACTTTTAACTGAATACCAGCTGTTTCATTCCAACTAAATACTACAACCGCAATGATTTTCCTGAACATGTCGCATAGGCATCTTGCCCCAACCCGTTCGCTTAAATCTAAATTAAGCGAATGGTGAATATTTATTTATTCTTGTTCCTTTTCAGGCATCTGGGAAGATCGAATCTATTTGGTATCTGGAATTTATTCCTTGTTATTTGGAATTTGGAATTTGGAATTTAAATATATGTTGAAAAAACTTTCCAGAATTCTTCAGATTGACTCTTTTCTACATAAATTTACTGATTCTTTACCAATGGGGAACGTTTCTTTAATTTTCGGTACAATTGCTGCACACGATTCACATAATGTTGTGTTTCTTTGAACGGTGGAATTCCCCGGTACTTCTCCACATTGTTAGGACCGGCGTTATAGGCAGCCAGAGCTTTCTGAAAATCGCCCTGAAAGCGATTTAACAGTTGGGCCAGATAACGGGCGCCACCCCGGATGTTCTGTTCCGGATCCAGGGGATTTTCCACTCCCAGCTCCGCTGCGGTGCTGTCCATTAACTGCATTAACCCCTTTGCATTTTTGGGTGAAACAGCCCGGGGATTACCTCCCGATTCAGTAAGGATAACGGCTCGGATTAAATCCGGATCCAGTCCGGTTTCTCCGGCTGCCTGAACAATGTAACGGTCGAAGCGCGCCACCCTGCGCCGCGCTTCCTGCAACCAAAACTGCTCTGCCCTCCGCTGCGAAACGCCGCGTACCTTCCCCGGAAAACGTCGCCATTCAAATTTTAGCTCCGGCGATTGGGGGGAATCTTCCTCCCCGGACAACTGCTGATAGACCATTTCGGCAATCCCTAACCGGGTGTTCAGCGCCATCTCTTCCGATAACTTCTCGTCGAACATGCTCTGCATAATCTCATCCCCCAGACCTTTTCCGAACAAGCCGGATTTGGGGATGGTTTTGCGCATGGTTTTTAGCATGTAATAAATAAACAGCGATTCGAACTGTTCTGCTGCTTTTTTGAGCTCTTTTTTATTCCCTGCTTTTTGCTTCAGAGCATCAAGCTGACTCTTTAACAGCGCATCATCCGGCGATATTTTGGGCTGAAAATGGCTCACCGTTCTTCATCCTCGAAATTTCATTACCACAATCTAATCACATAAATTACATGATAATCAGTTCTGCCTGTAAACTTCCGGCTTCTTTCAGTGCCTGAAGCACTGCGATAATATCCCTTGGGGTAAGCCCCAGCGCATTCAATGCCTGTGCCACATCCTGCACAGTTGCGGACTCGGCAATGGTCATCAACTGCCCTTCCTCGTTGTAAATTGTTGCCTGAGTATTGGGCACCACCACGGTTTGCCCACTGCTAAAGGGAGCCGGTTGAGAAACAATGGGTTTGGATTCGATCTCCACACTCAAATTTCCATGCGCCACCGCAGCGGGAAGCAGGGTTACGTTGCCACCAACTACCACCGTGCCCGTGCGTTCGTTCACCACCACCCGCGCTACCACATCGGGCTGCACCTGGACCTGCTCCAGCTCAGAAATAAACTTATTTTGCTGACCGGTACGAGCATAAGCCGGGGGAATCTTTACGGCAATGGTGCGGGGATTTTTTACGACCGCCAGAGTATCGTTAAAGGTTTGATTCACCGCTTCCACAATGCGCTCGGCCGTGGTGAAATCCGCTTCTTTTAAAGAAAGATAGAGGGTGTCTCCAAATTGAAAATCTTCCCCCAGACTTTTCTGAAGAACTGCGCCATCCGGCACCCGACCCACCAGGGTGTGATTCTGGCGCAACCCGCCCCCTCCGGTAGTTTGCACCGAAAACCCACCTACCGCCAGCGGTCCCTGCGCCATGGCGTACAACTCTCCATTCTGGTCTGTCAGGGGAGTCATGAGCAACAATCCTCCTTCCAGGCTTTTGGCATCGCCGATGGAGCTCACCGTAACGGTCAGGCGGTCCCCGGCGGTTAAGAAGGTGGGAGCATCGGCAGTGACCATAACAGCAGCTACGTTACGTAACTTTACCTTTTCTGTTGGAACCTTAATTCCAAAGCGCTGTAGCATATTCACCACGCTCTGGGTAGTGAACCGGGTACGACGGGTGTCGCCGGTACCGTTTAATCCCACGACCAGTCCATATCCCACCAGCGGTTTTCGGGAAACACCACGAATGCGAGCCAGCTCTTTAATGCGTACTGCCGGGAAGATTAGCCCCGGAAGTACCAAAAGGATGAGCAACCATCCTGTAATCAACGATTTTTTGCCCATGTTTTTCTCTGCCCTCCTGCAGTATTCTGGCATCCTGCCTCATAAACCGAAAGACAGACCAACGCTTCGTTGCTTGTCTTCCGGACTTCTGTTCAAATAACACTCGATTTTAAAACACCCACTGCAACAAACGGGTTAAAATACCGGCGCGCTGGCCACGGGAAACTTCACCTTTTCCTTTGTACACAATGTGGGCATCGTACACATTGTAGGAATACACGGTATTATCGGACATGATGTCTTCCGGGCGAACGCACCCGGTCAGGATGTACACTTCCTTCTCGCTATTAATTTCAATGACCCGTTTGCCCTCGATGATGTAATCTCCCGCTTCGTTTTTCCCCACAATGCGGGCGGCAATTTTGGCTTTTAACACCCCACGTTTGGTGGTTCGTCCTAGCCCCCGGAAGTCGTTCTTAAACTTTCCCCGCAGGGTAAAATCCGGGAGCACACTGGCCAGGCCGCTCCCCCCGGATACTCCTAAATCGTGCTGGGCATCTTTTAGCGTTTCCGTCCGGGCATCGTTGCGCGCCTGGGAATATTCCATCACCAGCACTGTGATGCCTTTACCCACCTGAGTGCTTTTAATATCGCTAAACAGGCTGGTGTTTGCCGCCATTTGCTGGGCAAACAAACCACCTGCCAGCCAACATATCATTGCCAATGCTCCGAAAATTCGTTTCATCGTTATCCCCTTTACTTTACGGTAAAACCGCCAACTGACGTTCTACAACTTTAACTTGGAGTCGTTTACGGCTCATGGGATTTTTCACCCATACCCGATCTCCTTTGCTTCCGTTTTGCAGAGCAATCCCCTCCAATACCACTGTTACCGCACCACGACGACATTGTACCCGCACCGGCTCTCCTCTCCGAACCAGATAGGGAGCTCGGATATCGTCGCGGGAGAGAATGGTTCCCGCCGGTAAATATCGGCGGGCAATTTTTCCCGCCACCTGATTTTTTTCCGTAATGGGTTCCCCTTTCAAATAGGTAACCTCCCGCTCTTCCCACTTTAATTGGGACGGGGGAATGGGTTCACCCTTTGGAACCGCTTCCTGCAATGTGAGCACCCGGGCAAACACCCTCACCCGTGTGGGCAGGTAGAGCGAGCGCAACACCCTTCCCTGATGGTAAAAAGCGACACGAAACACCGCGCTTCCGCGGGGTAACTCCCCGTTGGGGTGGGACACCACTACGGAATCTGCCAGCACCGAAAGATGCACCTCCGGCAGCGGAGCTCGCCACTCCACCCGTGCCTGCAAATTGGTATTCCGGTAAAGCCGATGCACGTACTGCTCCACCCGGTTGCGCAAGTCCCCCGCCGAATAACTTTGCGCCACCAGAATACTGAACCAGAACACCAGCGCCATCAGGCTATGTATTAACAGCCGTTTCATGCCTATCGCTTCAATTGCGTTACGGTGCGCATCATATCGTCGGACGTTTTGATGGTTTTGGAATTCAGTTCGTAAGCGCGCTGGGCTTCAATCATTTCCACCATTTCCTTCACCACATCCACGTTCGAGGTTTCCAGAAATCCCTGGTGAATTAATCCCAGACCATCCTCGCCCGCTGTTCCAATAAAGGGACGCCCGGAAGCCACCGTTTCCCGAAAAAGATTTTCGCCCATCGCTTCCATGC
>JALWDQ010000247.1:8344-14333 GCA_027039625.1 Calditrichia bacterium
TTGATAAAGCGCGCCAGTTCCAGTTGCCCCAGAATACTGGGCTCGGTCTCTCCGTACAGGGTCACCTCAATCTGTCCGTCCTTGCGAATGACAATCTGCTGGGTTTCTTCGGGAATAACGATTTCCGGTTCCAGGATGTATCCCTGAGAAGTAACCAGCGTTCCATCTGCCGAGATTTTCAGGGCACCATCCCGGGTGTAAGCGCGGGAACCATCCGGCATCCGCACCACCAGAAAGCCATCTCCCTCAATGGCAATATCCAGGGCATTGCCTGTTTCGGTAATGGTTCCCTGCTGAAAACTGCGCTGGGTGGTTACCACCCGTGTACCATTCCCGATTTGCAGGCCGGTGGGTCGCTGGTTTTCGTTCCCGGTGGACTCGCCCGCGGCTTTTAAGGTCTGGTACAACAAATCCTGAAATTCCAGCCGGCTGCGTTTGTAACCGGTGGTGTTTACGTTGGCCAGGTTGTTGGCAATCACATCGATGGTGAGTTTTTGTGCCTGCATCCCTGACGCTGCAATCTGCAACGCTTTATCCATTCGAACGCCCTCCTTGCGTTTATTTTTCTTCCTGAAAAAACCGGAACTTCATCCCTGCCCTTCAATCCCTGAATTTCCGGTTACTGCCAGAAGCAAATTATTCCGACCGCCCGGCATCATTAATCAGCTTATCCAGAGTGCGGTCCATGGTCACAATGGTACGCTGCCCCAGTTCAAATTCCCGGTACAGCGCAATCATCAGCACCATTTCGTCCATTCCATTCACATTACTGCCTTCCAGGTAGCCTGGTTTTACCCGAACTTCCTCAGCGGGAATTGTTATCATCCCGGCATCTTCGCTATCGGCAAAATAGGTTTTGCCAATTTTAGTAAGCAGAGTGGGATCCTCGAACGTGACAATCTTCAACTGATCGACCGCTTCCCCGTTTACCATCACCGTACCGTTATCGGTGATGGTCACTTCTCCACTGCTCACCTGAATTTCGCCATTGCGTCCCAGCACCGGATGACCATCCTGAGTAATCAGGCGGCCTTCGGCATCCAGGGTAAAATTTCCGTTCCGGGTGAACACTTCGCCATCTTCGGTGCGAATGGTAAAAAAGCCTTCTCCCACAATAGCCACATCCAGGGGATTGTCCGTTTTGCGAAGCATTCCGGGAGAAAAATCGGTAATCTCTTTCAGGGGATCGGTCGTATCTACTTCGCCATCGGCACCGGGCGCCATGGCTTTTATCAGTTTGTTGAAAAACAGCTCATCTTTTTTGTAACCGATGGTGTTAATATTGGCGAGATTATTAGCCACCACATCCAGGCGATGCTGGCGTGGTATCATGCCTGCCCTGGCAATAAACAGTCCCTTTAACATATTTAATGAGCCCCTTCTTTTTCCGGTAAAACATCTTTTCTGGTTACCTCCAGATGCTCCCTGACAAGCAGCAAACCGATATAGGGAGCCAGTATTTCCAGCACATAGCGGTCTCCCTCGCTATATGCCCCCTGTTTAAAACTTCCAGTTACTACAGCCCCAATTGCTTCACCATTTATTATTGTCGGAACAGAGAGAAAAGAATTAACAAAAAAGCGCCCGAAATTGGTGTGCCGGTTCAATTTTTTAATCAACAACGGTTTGCGATGGGTAAAGCTCCATCCCGTTGCCCCTTTCCCCAGGCGGAAATTAACCGCATCCACCAGATTGTAGGGTTCTCCGAACATGAACACCGGAATCAGTTTGTTTTCCAGATAATCGTGCATAAAAATGGAAAACAGATTCATATCCAGAATACGTTTCAAAAACAGGCGTACTTTTTCCAGATTCCGGGATAGATCACCGCTCGGTTCTTTCACCAACATGCTAAAATCGTATAATGAAGCGATTAAATTCCTGATTTTCACATTCTTCTTCATACTGATGTGTCCTCCGCCAGGCGATGATATTGAGAAATTTGTTCGGCAAATAATTCTGCTTCTTCCAGATGCATATCAAAAATTCGGGTCATCTCTTCCAGGGGGAATGTTTTCATTTTGGGATATACTTCCTGGAGTTTCAACCAGATGGGATTTTCTTCCAGCGAGGTTAAACGCGGGAAAGGCTCGATCCCCACCCCCCAGATGTTGGTAATGCAATCCGCCACGTACACCAGTGCCGGAACCACCTTTTCCTCCACCTTCTCCGGATCGATGCGATGATGATCGCGAATGGTTTCTTTCACATCTTCGGGCAAATTCCATTTTTCGGCCAGCCAGGCACCCGCTTCGTCGTGCCCAAACTCCATCACTTTTAACTCCGCCTCGTAAAGTGGCACTTCGTGTTCTATGCTAAACTCGAATACACTTTCATATTCATCCCGAAAATATAATTGCAAAATTAAACGACCAAAATCGTGCAATAATCCGTGAATAAAGGTAGAGGTGGCATTAGATAAACCCATGTAATTTGCCAGAACCATGGTAACTTTACCTGTTGCTGCCGAATGTTTCCAGAACTTCATAAAATCGAAATATTTATTTCCTTTAATATGATAAAAAGTACTGAAAACGCTCAAAGCAAAAATCAAATTGCGCATCTCTTCCATACCCAGCAGCACCACAGCCTGGCGGATATTTTTGATTCGATTACGTACGTGGTAATATCCGCTGTTGACGATGCGCAGAATTTTCGCGACCAGGGGCGGATCGTCTTGGATTAATTCTCCTATTTCGCGCATGGAAGAACTGGAATTACTAATTAAAGCAATCAGTTTAAAAGCAATTTGCGGTAATGTCGGTACTTCTCGAATTCCTTCCAGTTCCGAAATAAAATATTCTTTTTTGTTCATACTCGCTCGATTCACTTGATTTTCATTTTTGACGAAACAGATTGAGCCATTTTTCGGAAAACTTCCTGATACGCTTTCTGGCGTAATATTTCGCGGTCTTTGGCATCCATTTGCAAATCCGGATCGTTAGGATCCACCTCAAAAAACTGCAAATCGTTTACCCGTTTGGCTGTCGCTTCAACCATACGAATCTCGGCCCAATTATTTTTCTCCCGGTTGAATAAGCGATATTGCGCCTTCACCTGAATAGCCACGTACGGTTTAAACACGATAAAAGGGAAATACGTCCCCCGCCCGGTTTTTTGATTTTCCAGTTCAAATTTCCCCGTTAAAATCCATTTTAGAGTGCTGTCCTTCACCCCGCTCATTTGTTGCTCATTCCAGAGGCCAGGAACCGTATCCAGAGGTATGATCCGAAAACGCCCGCTACCTTCCAGCGCTACAAACAGTCTTTGATTCAACTCCGATAAATTTCCGGCAACATTATCCGAGGTAAAAGGTACCACCCCCAGAGGCTGGGGTTCTTTGGCAATTTTCACCGCGCTGGAACCGCATCCCAGAAGGACGATAATCATTATGATGCCCAGAAAATTAAAAAATACGCTGCGCATATTCACGATCCAGTTCCATTAAAAATGCGTAAATTTCGGCAACAGCCCGAAACGCTTCTACCGGAACAGGGGTTTGCAACTCAATTTCGCTCAACGCTTCGGCTAATTTTTCATCCCGAACAATCGGAACTTGAGACTGCCGGGCAATTTCCACAATTTTCTCGGCCACATGCCCCTTCCCCCGAGCTGTAACTACCGGCGCTTCATCTTCCTGAACACGGTATCTTAATGCAATTGCCGAGGAGAGAGATTGCTTTTTCTCACCAGATTCTGCCATAGCTCTTAATTAATTTTACTTAAAATCTGTTCAACTTTCTCTTTCATTATATCGGGAGTAAAAGGCTTGATGATATAAGAATTCACTCGGGCTTTCAGCGCTTCTAAAATATCGCGCTTCATACCTCGTGTGGTCACCATTAATATGGGGATATTACTGAAATTCTTATCATTGCGAACGGCTCTTACAAATTCCAGTCCGCTCATATTGGGCATGTTCCAATCGGTGATGATAAAATCGGGAGATTCAGCGTACAACTTTGCAAAAGCATCTTTTCCATCCTCCGCTTCCACAAACGATTCGTACCCCAGAGTTTTCAGAGTATTAGCAATAATCCGCCTCATGGTCATGGAATCATCAACAATTAGAATTTTCATATCTTTTTTCATGATTCCCTTCCTCAATTACTTAATTTCCCGGTTTTTTGTAGCCCATACTTTTTCGGAACAATACCAGTTCCAGGGAATGATTTAATCCATGTAAAGTTTCTGCCTGCCCAACGAACAAATAGCCCCCCGGTTTTAGCAATTCGCTGAGGATAAGCACCGATTTCTCTCGCGCCATCTGATCGAAAAAGATAAGAACATTGCGGCAGAAAATGATGTCGAATTTCCCCAATTCCAGCATCGCTGTGGAATCAATCAGGCTCACATGGCGGAATTGAATATGTTTGCGTATCCGGGGGTGAATTACATACACATCTCCTTTGCTCTGGAAATACTTTTTTTTGTATTCTGGCGGAATACCCCGCAACGAAAAACTCTGGTAAACACCTTTATAAGCTTTCTGCAGTGCCTGATGATTGATATCCGTCCCCACAATTTCCAGACGTTCGCTTTTCAGAATTTCCGGAAATGAATTATCGATGAGCATAATAATGGAGTAAACTTCCTCTCCGGTAGCGCATCCTACACTAAGAATACGAATCTTTTCCGGCGCACTTTTTTCTTTCAATAAATCAGGCAACACCACTTCTATCAGGGCATTCAGTTGGGCTTCGTCCCGGAAAAAGTTCGTTTCGGTAATAGTAACCAGATTAATTAGTTTTTCTATTTCTCCCGATTGTTTGCCCTGGGAAATAAGAAACGAAAGGTACTCAGAATAATTGTTTAAAGAAAGGGATTGCAACCGTTTACTTAAACGATTTTCGATAAAACCACGTTTATTTTCAGTTAAATAAATCCCGCTATGCTGGTAAACAAGTTGTTTTAGTTGTTCAAAAGTTTCATGTTCCAGCACCGGAACATCGTTCTGGTTAACAGTTGTTGGGGAAGCTATTTTATGGTTCGTTAACATGTTATTTCCCTTATGGTTAATCCCCTATCAATTGAATAAATAATTTGGCTTTTTCAATTTCCAGGTACAGATCCATGATAAATCGTTCCACATCCAGTTTCATCAATGACGCACTATGTTTTCTAAGAATTTTCCAGCCTTCGTTATGGCTTACATTCATCACTTTGATATCATCATCGAAGCCAATTCCCCACAACTCGCACAGAATTTCGGAGAGATGAATAATTGCTGCTAATTCTTTATGGGAATGTGCTCTGGAAGGGGTATGATGCCATTGAACTGCCTGAATAATAGTATCCGGGAAATTCCAGTATTTAAGCAGCCACCCCCCGATATCTGCATGAGTACAACCCAGAACTTCCCGTTCCACACTTACTATTTCTCGCCCTGTTTCTTTGGCATACTGAAGGATGTGTTGAAACTTTTCGGAAAAGAATTGGTCCAGGACCATTTTGCCAATATCGTGGATCAGAGCGGCGACAAAATCTTCTCCGTGGAAGTTTAAACCTAGTTTACGGGAAAAAGCCCGGGCAATTTGCCCGGTACCGGCGGAATGCAACCAGAATTTTTCCCGATCGAAATATGGATTGGGTTTTAATCTGGAAAATGTGCTGTACAGACTTACCGCAATCACGATGTTGGTCACCTGTTTTAATCCCAGCAGAACCAGCGCTCGTTTTACATTATCTATCCGTCCCTGGAACCCCCATAGGGGAGAATTCGACACTTTAATAATTTTTGCCGTAATACTGGCATCTTTTTCGATAACCCGGGCAATGTCCCGCATACTGGTATTGCTACGACGAATCATTTCCATGATTTCGGTAGCAATGTTAGGCAGGGTTGCCAGATTTTCGATTCGAGATATTTTTTGTTGTACTTCCTGAGGCAATGCCATTACAACACCTCACCCTTTGCGTCTTGTCTAAAAACTCATCATTTCACTCTCTGGTGCCGAAAAAACTTCCATTTTATTTCGTGATTGTGAAG
>JALWDQ010000248.1:0-1463 GCA_027039625.1 Calditrichia bacterium
AAAATATTTGCAGGAGCACTGCACCATGCACATTCGGGTAGGTAACCGGGTAAAGGTGGTTTTACCGGAACGTTTTCGGGAATGGGCAAAACACATGGGGTGGGAGGTGCAGAGCAGCGATTCCCTTGCACACCAACCAGCGTTTCGTATCGTAAATCCCGGCAATCAGTCGGTTTATCGGCGGCTATCCAATCTGGCAGAAAGCTACCAGTCCATTGAATTTCGTCTGGAGGCACCGGATTCCCTTTACACTGTGCGCTGGTATTTAAACAATCAACCTCTCCGCGTGACCCATCCCCCGCACCGCTTCCTCTGGGAAGCCCGTCCCGGTAGCTATCGCCTCCGTGCTGAAGATGCCGAACATCCCGAATTTCGGGATGAAATCACGTTTAAAGTCAAATGACCTTTCGAATAATACATCCTAAAATTTTATGGTAGAAAATATTTAAACCACAGAAATTGTTAAAACCACAGACAGATAATGATTCTTGTGATAACCACAGAAGACACAGAAGGCACAGTCGGGTACCGATCCCGGGGAAAGGCACTGAAATGGTTAAATATCAAGTCAAATACTGATGCTACTGAAAAATACAGAAGAGACGGAGAATGAAGAAGGCATAGGGCATAAAGAAGGCATAAAGCATAGGGCATAGGGCATAGGGCATAGGGCATAAAGCATAGAGCATAGGGCATAGAGCATAGGGAAATAGGGGAAATGGAGGATGTTCTGGTTAAAATGCGAACATCTTTATTTTTTCACGGGATTATCCCGCCTGATGCACTAACATCCCTGTTAGTTTACGGGATGGGGAATCAACCATGATTCCAGGATTGTGAAATCCTTACCCATGCGCTCGTCCGTAGGATTCTGCTCTGGTACGTGCTCTGCTAGCGGACAGAGCCCGAATTGGGCAGCATTTTCACTGGAAACGGGGGTCCTAGGGCCTTTTTAAATGAAAAATGTAAAATTATGGTTGGTTAAAATATGCAGGAATTAATTTTATTAATCAGGTCTGGTGTATAATTATGATTGTGGTTCTGGGGTAAAGAAATTAACATTTGTTTGGCAGGATTAGAGGCCACGGAGTGGCCGACAGAATTTAGCCCATGGCGTTCAGCCATGGGAAAGAGAAAAAGCACCAATTGGAGTCCTGAAAGGACGACAGAAAAATGATGAATTAAAAATTGAATATGGACATGTTAAACGGGATTAAATAATACCCAAATTGAATACCCATTTTGTCCGAAAAAAATCCATAATTGGCATACTCCTGAAAATACGAATACCACCCGTCCCGTAGGGGACGGGGTGTACGGGGTGTTCCATTATTATTTTTCGGCATTTCCCCGTATTTAAATTGTCCCTACGGAACAAAAATTTTTTCTTTTCTGGATGTGCAGATTAATTAAAACCACAGAAGACACAGAAACCACAGAAGACACTGAACCTATCGAAGATA
>JALWDQ010000249.1:0-4542 GCA_027039625.1 Calditrichia bacterium
CACCATCATCATCCATATCCCACACTACCGGGCTGTGCAGGATGGTGCCGGTATTTGTTTGCGGCCATCCCGCCTGGTTAATACTGATTTCTATATCGAAATTCAGTGTTACATCATACGGATAAGCCGAATCCTGATTGGCCGTAACGTACAGTTCCATGGGCAAACTTCCAATCGTGGCACTGGAATCCACCTGAATCTGGAAAACATCGACCAGATTGATGCCGATACTACCACCGGAAATATCCGGGAAAGTGGCAGTACTATCCAACACAATAATCCCGCTGTTCAGGGAACGCAACACCGCCTGCACGTTGGTCGCCACATGCCAGCCATTTTCATTTCTCAGGGTCACCCGCAAATTAGCGGTTTGCCCGGGAGAGAGGTCTCCTCCCTCCTGCCCCACCACCTGAACCGAATAGTTCTGAAAGGTGATGTTGGGATAAATCCCCTGGGCAATAGCCGCATACAAATTCACCCGTCCGCTTCCTAACATACCAACATAGGAGGGATTATAATCGTCGATGGGGTCGGCAGAATCGATAATTCGCTGCTCCAGCCAGGAATTGGATTTGGTGGGATAAAATGCTTTCAACAGAGCGATACTGCCCGCTACCACCGGCGAGGCCATGGAAGTTCCACTCCACCCGGCTCCCTGGTAACCGCTACCCACATTCTGATACACCGTACTCCAGATATTCACTCCGGGGGCGCTAATGTCGATGGGAGTTCCATAGTTGGAAAATGACGCTTTTTGATCTCCACTATTTAGTGCTGCAACGGCAATCACATTTTGATAATCCGAGGGATAATGATGATTGTACTGGTTGTTCTGATTGTCGTTTCCCGCAGCAGCTACAATGATGCTGCCATACACATCGTGAGCGGTATTGATGGCCGATTGTATAATTCCGCTGTAACCAGGACCACCAAAACTACAATTAATTACGTGTGCACCGCTCCGGGCTGCGTACAAATACGTGGCCGCCGTGGCATACACACCAGGTGTATTATTAATATCGTCGTCAAAAGCCACTTTGATGGCCATTAACTTGGCCTGAAAGCCCGGGCCCGCTACGCCGGTTCCGTTATCGGTGGTGGGAGACGCTGTTCCGGCAACGTGCGTCCCGTGCATCAACATTCCCATAAATCCCTGGTAAGGGGAGCTATGAGGATCGTTATCCGGCTGGAAATTTCCGGTAGTAGAACCACAAAAATCCCATCCCACAAAATCATCGATATAGCCGTTGCCATCATCATCCACACCATTCACATCACCGGGATCAAACTCCCAGCTGGACCCATTCCAGATCACCGTTTTTCCATTGCCGTTGGCATCTTCCCCTAAATTGTTCCAGAGATTCTGGATCAAATCCGGATGATTCCAATCCACTCCGGTGTCAATAATGGCAACCACCACCGTATCGCTCCCCGGCGTAGCACCTTCCCACATCCCCCAGGCATAATGGGCTTGAATCTTGGTAAGATGCCACTCGCTGGAAAAATAAGGATCGTTGGGAATGTAGGGGGTGACCTCTTCGGGATAATAAATGGGAATTGCTTCGGCTAACACCAGGTAGGGATCATCATTAAATTTTTCAATAATCTGGAGGATGTTGTCAGTGGGTTCCACCTCCACCCGAAATACGTTGCTAAACTTAATATCCCCATCCCGATCCCAGGGTTGAGCAAAGGGAACTTCGGGAACCACCTGTTTTACCCGGTACCGGTCGAACAGAGCATCGACGGAAGAATAACCACTGCGGATTTTTCCATCCACCTGCTGAATCTCAATATTATCCAGTGCGGGATGAAACACAATCCAGAAATAGCGATTGGAATAATCCACTCCGGCTTCCAATTGCGCCATGGCCCAATTCGATAGGGCAAGTAACAGAATCAGAAAAATCCATCTTTTTTTCATACTTCACTCCAATTTAAAATTTATTTGTTTATGGTAAACGAAATTGTTGTCAGAATTTTTTCTCAAATTAAAATAAAATTTAAAATTAAAACCGAGAAAAGTCATCGACAGGGCTCACAAACAATAGCCAAAAATTTTCTTGACAACCGACAATCGACCAACACAAAAACAGAATGAGCCATTCACAAAGGAATGGCTCATTCTCAACAATAACCTAACATAACCATAGGTTCAAATTATTTCATCAGAATCATTTTGCGGGTTTGTACTTTATCGCCCGCTTTAATGGTGTAGAAATAAATTCCACTGGTTACGGGATTGCCTGCCATATCCCGTCCATCCCAGGTTACCTGATAGTAACCGGAATTCATACGGCCATTCACCAGGGTGTTGATTTCCCGACCCAGCAAGTCGAACACCTTCAGGGTCACCTGCTGTCCGGACATATCGGCAGGAATGGCAAAACGAATCGTCGTGGTCGGGTTAAAGGGATTGGGATAATTCTGCTCCAGAGAGAACTCCCGAATCAGATTAGGATCGGTACCGGAAATTCCCACCACATTGGCACTATCCAGCATAACCCGGATCATCACGTTGTAGTTTAATCCCAGATCGCTAAATTTACTCCAATCGCCGGAACTGATTTTGATGTAACTTTTGTCGTAGAACGGCAGCGACTCGTCAATTCCAATATCCTTGGTTAGGGGAGTAAAGCGAACACCCGCATAGAATTCGCCATCGTTGATGGTGATGCCGGTAACATCCACTTCGTTCCAGCCGGCATCCAGATTGGCTTTGGTCATGGCGTATAATTGCGTTCCAGGATACCCATTGGCCCCGTCATCGTCAAAGATAACGAACTGAGCGGTGCCACCCGGATCTTTGAAGTACACCTTAATTTTCACCACATCGGTGGGCCAGCCAATGGGTCGAAAACGTACTGCAACATAGTTTCCGGTACCAACAGGATAGAAGCTTTCGGCAGTGCCATCATCGTATGCCATTTCGTAAATCGTAGAGGACATGGGCGTTGCACATACTTCGTTGGAATAATCGCTCTCGCCCTGTCCCGGATAAACCGCGGTCACCACATAGCAGTAGGTCTCGCCGTTGGTCACGCTGGCATCATGGTAAGAAGCGCTGGTTAAACCCGTGGCAATGGCAGAGCCATAGTTGGGATTGCTCTGCAACCGGCGATATACATTGTAGGTAATATTGGTGGAACTGCTGTAGGTTACAGCCGCGCGCACACCCCACTCACCATCCGGTAAACCATTAGCAGCTGCTACCGAAGCCCAGGTACTCCAGCTTCCCAAGAATACCCAGCTATGCTGACTGGGAACCGTATTTTCATCCAGCGTAATGGAGATGTCGGGAGTAATTTCGATACCTGCCACAAAATCTCCGGGTACCGTCCAGTTTTCGCTGGTCAAGTCATACACATTCCACTGGTTCTGAACCAGGGTAACCGTTTTAGTATATAATGGAGTATTGCTAATACTGCCTCCGGAGGCATCCCACACCTTAATTGTGGCAGTGGTGGAGGTATTATATTGCGACCCATACACCCAGAGGGTATCGATTGTGGCGGGTGCAGGACTGTTGAAATAAGTTCCCGCATCTGCTGTACCACTGGTTACATGGATTCCGTTTTCGAAAGTGCCGTCGTCATAAACAAATACCTGATGGCCACTCACATTCAGATCATCCCAAACCAGATCCACATAGCCATCCCCTGCGGTGGCGGCCAGGTTGGTTGGCGGTTGCAGAATAGTCGCCGGATGCCACACAATCACATCATCCACCTGAAGGGCCGTTCCTATGGGAGCGTCGTCATCGGAATAAAAGGTAAATTTCACCCGCAGCGTATCGCCCAGCAGGGGAGAGAGATCCACCGTACCACTACTATAGGATTCGGAGAACCAGGCCCAGGAGGTGGGAGCACTACTGTACACATAATTGGGATTATTGGGATTCATGGTAAGGTTAGAGACATATCGCCAGACGGCTTCTCCTTTTACCTGGACAAATACTCCGAAGTAGTCCACATCGGGGAAGGTGTTATTGTCATCGAACGTTCCCTGAAGAGCAAAGTCCAGATAAGCCTCGCTTAACGTATCGGAGACGTAGAAGTAGGGGGAGATGTAGGAATCAATCATATTGGGATGATAGGTACCGGTGGCAGGATCGTTGCTATCGGCAATGTGCGTGGGCGAAGGAGCCGTCGGATCGGTGGCAATATGCCAATAATCGCCACCCAGCGGTGCCCAGTTCTGAGCCGTCATATCGGCCTGGGTTCCATCGTTGGAATACAGGATATTGCTTCCGTCGGCTACCACAATGTCGTCCACCTGCCAGCCAAACATGGTGGGATCATCACTGGTGTCGTAAGCCGGGTCCGAAGCAAACGCAAAACGGATTCGCACCGTCTGGCCGGTATAAGCAGACAGATCGAAGGTTACCTGAGTCCAGTTCAGGATAGCACCGGCCCAACCCGGAACATTGGGGCCTTCACCAAACTCATATCCAAAACTATACAAGCTGTTAGCAGTATACGCCGGAGTGGGGTTCTGTAATACCGTCCAGGTTGCACCGCCATCGGTGGAGATGCGCACATT
>JALWDQ010000250.1:0-1461 GCA_027039625.1 Calditrichia bacterium
AACCCGAACTCCCCAACCTCCACCCCACCAACCTCTGGGCGGACTTCTACGGCGCCACGGACGCGGCCGTGGGGACGGTTATCCGGGCCGTGGACCCCGATGGCGTCGTGTGCGGCGCAACGATCGTCACTCACCCCGGCCAGTTCGGCATCCTCCCCTGCTACGGCGACGACCCAGACACGCCCGAGGATGAAGGCGCGCGGCCGGGCGACGTCATCCGCTTCCTGGCGGGCGAAACCCTCCTAGGCTCAGCCCGCTGGACCTCCCCTGGCGACCTCCATCGAGTCACCCCGGGCGAGCTCCCCGGCTCCTCGCCTGCACTTTTCCTACCTCTGTTACTCCGGGCCCCTGCCATGCCGAATCAACCCGCGCCTTCCCTTCCCAGACCGATTCCCACGCCCACACCTACCTCCACGCCTACCCCCACGCCTGCCTCCCCCCAGCGTCTCTATCTTCCCTTCATCTCCCTGCTACTGACGACCTCTGCCCCTGGTCTTTCGGAGCCTTCGCCGCCTGTGGTCACAGCTCCGCCTCCCCCTCATCCCCGCCGTACCCCCACGCCTGCTCTCCGTCTCTGGCTCCCTCGCCTTCTCCCAGCGACCTCACCATGATACCTCATTCTCTTGTACGCAAAGGGCTTTGTGGCCTTGTGGCCCTGGTTGGGCTTCTCCTCGTGTGGGGTCTGACGCCCCGCCTGGTCAATACCAGTGGCGTGACTCCCACCCATATCTGGATCGATCTGTTCAGCACCCACAGCAC
The DNA here is from genome assembly GCA_027039625.1 of Calditrichia bacterium. Taxonomy (GTDB): domain Bacteria; phylum Calditrichota; class Calditrichia; order RBG-13-44-9; family RBG-13-44-9; genus JALXCH01. The sequence continues at coordinate 760 of JALWDQ010000250.1, forward strand.
CTTTCAAGGGCAACTGCTGCCCGTGGGCGCGGAAGTCGCCGTCTATGATCCTCAAGGGGTGAAGTGTGGCGAATTCGTGGTCCATACGAGAGGGCAATACGGGCTTATGCCCTGTTATGGCGATGATCCCAATACCCCTGAGGACGAAGGCGCGGTTCCGGGCGATGTGTTGCATTTCACCATCAACGGGTACGCGGCACGGACTTCGGCCATCACCCACAACGGGGTTCCTGTCAATCCCGGTGTGCCCATCGTGTGGAATCAGCAGGGGGAACGATGGCAGGTGGATCTGGATGTCTCGTTATCGACGGCCACGCCCACCCCCACCCCCACGCCCGAGCCGGTATGGCGTTTCCGCGGGTTTACCTACGAGGGGGTCCCAGGCGAACCTGCCACACCATTGGGGAATGTCATTCTTTCGCTCTATGGACGGAAGGAGGGGACGCCTCCGCCAGGGACCTGGGTCAAGACGGTGGTCACGGGAGGAGATGGTTTTTTCAATTTTTATATTATCGAGCCCTATATTGACGACATCATGACCTTGCAGGTGCAACCGCCTGAGGGCATGGTGGCAATAAGCGCCTGGAGTGAGGATGGGGAGGTGCTGAGCGCGGATCGTATCCAGTGGGTGCATCCAGAGCCAGAGGTCCATCTTTGCCAATTTTTCTTCGTCACCCCCACGCCCGCTCCCACGTCCACCCC
>JALWDQ010000251.1:0-1461 GCA_027039625.1 Calditrichia bacterium
AATGGCCGCTCCACCACGATGCCATCTTCCAGAATTACGTTTCCCCAGATCTCGGGATGCTCCACGCTGCCTTTGAGGTTGACTTCGTAGCGGAGGCTGCCGCGGATGAGGTTGGGATCGTTAAAAATGGTGGTGGCAAGAAAGTTACTTTCGATGCCCTCCCCGCGCACATAAGCCGAGAGTTGATCTTCTTTTAAATTTAGGGAAAAATCCGCAGTAAAAATGGGTCGATTGTTGTAAGTGATTTCCGCTTTCTGGAAATTGAGACGGGAGTGCTGATATTCCCCCTCGAAGGAAGCAGCGTAGTATCCATTATTGTTCAGGATGAAATCCTTTCCGTACAACTGGAACTGGATGGTGGGATCGCCGGTAGTGCCGCCAAATGTGGCTTTGCCGCTAATTTTCCCTTCGCTGAGGGCGGCGTAGAGCTCCGGAAAGTTTCCCACGAATTGTTTCAGAGCAATGTCTTTCAGTTCCATCGCACCGTTTACCGGGCCATCTTCCCGGTAAGAAATGTTTGCTGCCAGGTTTAATAGCCGATTGGCTTTCAGTTGCACTTGCAGGTGATTTTTACGATCCACTAAACGAACGTTCCCGCGAATGCGCTGGGGAGTAGTTTGCATGGCAAAGCGCCCCTGGAATTTAAAGGGCGGCTGAATCATGTTCACCACGTTGCCGATGAGGGAGAAGAAGACCTCTCCGTTGCTTCGCCGCAAGAAATTGACCTTCATGGTGGGATAGTTCACCAATCCGGAAAAGTAAAAATCGGCCCGGAAGTACCGGGCAAGGGATTGAACCAGCGCCAGATTGCTGAGGGAATCCAGGGGAATGTTTTTAAGCTCCATAATCTGGAAGGTGGGATCTTCCCAGAGGTTGGTAACCTGCGCTTCCAGTTCCCAGGAACCGGGATAAGTACGTACGGAGTGCACTTCGATGGAATCGTCCACCAGGGTGTAGGCCAGGTCGCCCTGTAACACGGTGTCCCCGGCCGGGCTTATAAACTGGCTGTGAACATTCCCGGTAAATGTAAGGGTGTTAATATCCCCCCGCATGGTGGTACTGTATTGCATCAGGGTGCGGTTCAGGCGGTTCAGCACGGGGACTACCTCGTCCCGGATGGTATGCTGGCTGTCCAGTTTTAGGTGCATTTGCATGGTGGCAAAATTGAGGGCTCCCTTCCCCTGATGATCCATCCCGATGGCGTGGGAGGCGATGTGCGTCCATTGCCAGATTTTACTGGCGTTATCGTACACAAAATCCAGGCGCGTGCGGTAGAATGGGACAAAGGCGTAATACAATTTGGAGGAATACACATTGCCCCGAATGATGAGCTCTCGGGGCGCTCCTTCCATTTCCACATGTCCCTGCAGCTTCCCCTGGTTCAACAATTCCAGAATGGGGACGGAAATGACCAGATTTTTGGCGGAGTAATTGTCGAAATCGATGGAAAGGTGGAGTGCG
>JALWDQ010000252.1:0-1460 GCA_027039625.1 Calditrichia bacterium
GGCTTACCACTTCCTACCGGGATAGCATCTGGGTGGATTTTCTGGGGGTGGAGTTCGAGAAGGTGCCCAGCGAAATCTCCGGCACGGATTGGGTGATTTACCACTCCGACCGTCCCAAAACCTACCGGTTGCCCTATTTCAACCATCTGCAGGTAACCGATTCCGCTCGGGTTCCGTACGCTTACCTCATTCCCCGGGAGTGGCAATTTCAAATTTCCAGATTGCGCTTGCACGGTGTTCACCTTTACCGGCTCACCCGAGACACCACCCTGCAGGTTACCTCTTACCGGTTTCGGCATGCCCGGTGGCGGCAAACACCTTACGAGGGGCATCATCCCGTGAGCGTGGAATTGGAACCGGTTCGGGAAACCCGTTTTTACCCGGCAGGAACCGTCGTCGTTCCCCTGAACCAGCGCACCAATCGGGTGATTGTGCATTTGCTGGAACCCCGGGCACCGGATTCCTTCGTTTCCTGGGGTTACTGGGATGTGCTGTTCGAACGAAAGGAGTATGCCGAAAGATACGTAATGGAACGTCTGGCGCGCCAGATGTTGCGGGAAAATCCTGAACTCCGGAAGGAGTTCCAGCAAAAACTGGCCAGCGACTCCACCTTCGCTCACAATCCCTACCAGCGATTGATGTTTTTCTACCGCCGTTCTCCCTACTGGGATCAGCATTACAATCGCTATCCCGTGGGCAAATTAATGGAACCGCTCTCTCTTCCCCTCCAGCGTATCGAAACAGAAGGAGCTTCCCATGCGCAATGATTTTTATTCACCATTCGATCTGGAAACTCTGGAGCCTGCCTCTCCGCTGGATTATCGCACACCGTTCCAGCGGGAGCGCGATCGTATCATCCACAGCTCGGCGTTTCGGCGCCTGCAGGCCAAAACCCAGGTCTTCATGTCCGGGCAGTACGATTTTTACCGCACCCGTCTCACCCATTCCATGGAGGTAGCGCAAATCGGGCGTTCCATTTGCAATTATTTGCGGGAAGAAAGTCCCTTCTTAAATACCACATTTTTTATTGATGCCGATCTGGTGGAAGCCGTGTGTCTGGCGCACGATCTGGGACATCCCCCTTTTGGACATTCCGGAGAACGTACTCTGAACCGCTTGATGCGAGAGTTCGGGGGATTTGAAGGAAACGCCCAGACGCTGCGTCTGCTCACCGAAATTTTTTACACCGATGCCGGAAAGCGGCGCGGCATGAATCCCACCCGCGCTCTGCTGGATGGGGTGATGAAATACAAAGCGCTGTTTGGGGAGCTGGATAATCCCCGGAACCATTTTCTGTATGATGACCAGAAATCCTATCTGGAATTCATTTTCGATGGCGCAGACTACCGCAACTGGTTCCCGGAAGCCGAGCAGCGCAATGGCTTCCGGAGCATTGAATGCCAGATTATGGATTGGGCAGATGATACCGCTTACTCCCTGAACGACATTGTTGATGGCGT
>JALWDQ010000253.1:0-14300 GCA_027039625.1 Calditrichia bacterium
AATTCAACGAAGCGCCGGTATGATTCACCACCGGGGTTAAAGTCCCGCTGCTGCTCCAGAGGGCAGTGTCCACATCGGCAATGTAATTTCCGTAGCGGTCGTACCCCGCCACATAAAGGGTGAGCAGAGAACCCGCCGTTAGCGTGTCGGCCTTCTGGCTATAGGAGGTACCGCTCTGGGAGGGACCGCTGAAGAGATGGAGGGAATCCAGCGCCGCGGGATCGATAATAAACGGAGAACTGGTAGCGGTCTTCCCTGTTCCATCACTCACCTGAAAAACCAGATTGGCCTGTTTTACTGTATCCAGAACCGTAAACTGGGCGGTACCAGCGCTTAGCGCTGTAGTGGATGGTGAAATATATTTTACCCCGGAATTTGAACTACTCAATGTTACCGGACGCGAAGATGTCGTTACCAGATTGTCGTACACATCAAACGCCTGCACCCGAATTTGAATGGTGTCTCCGGCGGTGTAGCGATAGCTTCCCGATGTGTCTGCAATGGTGTAATAAGAGATGCTGTCCGGAAGCAGGTTAAATACAAAAGTAAGGGTATCCACCCCGGCATAAGAGGCCTGGATAGTATCTGCGGTGTAAGAAGTTAAGGTGGAAAGGAGATACTCTGTGGAAGCAACGCCGTTACTTCCCGTAGCGACCACAACGGAATCGCTCCCCGTGGACTGGAAGTTTCCATTTCCCACGCTAATGCGCTTGAATTTCACATTTCCGCCGGAAATGGCATTCCCGTAGCTGTCTTTCAGCTTCACCTGAAGGGTGGTACGCACACCCACAATCAGGGAATCGCTAAGGGAAGAAAGGGCGCTTAATACTGCGGGTACGGCTGTGGTAACGGTGATTAATCCGCTTTCTCCACTCACCACGCTGTTGCCTACCTGCGTTCCTTTAATGCGGAACTCTCCTGCTACGGTATCCCGCACACTGAAATTAACCGAACTTCCTCCGGCAAAAGCGAGGGTGTCTCCCGGAGTGAGGACGGCGGAGCTACTTCCCAGCACCGAGAGGTAAATGCTCCCTGAATTGGGTCGAGCATTCCCGTAGCGATCGTAAGCCGTTACGGTAAAAGCAATACTTTGACCGGCTTGAATGGTGGAATCCCCGGCAGGTACAAAAGTGTAGTAACTCACCGGCGCTACCCGTAACGGCAAAACAATCAGCGTGTCCAGACCCGCTACCGTACTGCTCACCCGAATGCTGTCCCGTATTCCCGATGCACTGCTGCTGGCCGTGTACTGAGCACTGGCTATCCCGCTGGCATCGGTGGTGTCGCTCACCGAACTGCTCCCCGAAAATCCTCCGTTGCCATTCAACGCCGTGAAGGTGAGCACACTGTCCGCTATCCGATTCCCGTAAACATCCTCAAATCCCACCTGCAACAACCGATCCGTGCCCACCGTGATGGAATCCTGACTGGAAAGAATCACATAGTGATGCGGTACGTTCGGCAGCACCGTCAGCAACGCACTCTGCCCGCTGATACTGACATTCACACTGTTCTCTGCCTTCACCGTAAAGGCACCCGAAACCGTGTCCCGCACCGTAAAGTTGACGCTCGAACCACCGCCAAAACTCAAACTCGTTCCCGGACTTACCTGAGCCGTGCTGCTGCCCACCACACTCAAATTCACCGTCCCATTGTTGGGACGCAAATTCCCGTACTGATCGTAGGCCGTCACCGTGTAGTTCACCACCGTGCCCGCTCGTACCGTGTCGTTGCCCGCAAAACTCACCGTGTAATAGCTCACCGGCGCTACCGGTAACGGTAAGACAATCAGCGTGTCCAGACCCGCTACCGTGCTGCTCACCCGAATGCTGTCCCGTATTCCCGATGCACTGCTGCTGGCCGTGTACTGAGCACTGGCTATCCCGCTGGCATCGGTGGTATCACTCACCGAACTGCTCCCCGAAAATCCTCCGTTGCCATTCAATGCCGTGAAGGTGAGCACACTGTCCGCTATCCGATTCCCGTAAACATCCTCAAACCCCACCTGCAACAACCGATCCGTGCCCACCGTGATGGAATCCTGACTGGAAAGAATGACGAAATGATGCGGTGATCCGTGCTGAAAAACCAGCGCCCCACTTTGCCCACTGATAGAGGAATCGCCTTTTTTCCGGGCAATAATATCAAAACTTTCCGCCACCGTATCTACCACTGCGATGGTTACCACTGTGTCTCCGTTAAAGCTTAAGCGGTTGCTTGGCGAGAAAACTGGCGCAGTGGGACTTCCGGTTGTGGAAAAAATAATACTGTCGCTGTTGGCAACCGGATTTCCGTAAGCATCCCGTGCCACCACTTTAAACTTGACCGTATCCCCCACAGTAACATTCAGCGAGGTTAACGGAATAAATTCGTAGTAATCGGTTTGAAGTCCCTGAATCTGGACAGACCAACCCGCATTGGTAGCAGCCTGGTTAGCGGTTTGATCCAGTTGCGCATCATAAAAAGAAGGATAATTTGCCGTGCCAGCTGCGGAATCCACGGTTTGCAGGAATGTTACCACCAAAGAATCCTTCACATCGAAGGGTGAAGTTCGCACAATAATAGAATCCGTTCCCGAATCATAATACCAGGTGGCGTAACCAGGCTCTTCCGGCATCGTTGAAGATTGTTGAATCAGGGCGGTGTATTCGTTGATTTTAACACTGGTCACAATTGGAGTATAACCCGGCTGGGGATTTTTTATCGCCAGCCGATCCATCTTTCCCATATTGGTGGTGTCTCCGGCGGTATCAATTTGATTCAACCGATACACAAATTGCTGGAAAGGATGTCCCGCTGCGACCGTATCGGGAGAAATGGCGGCATAAGCCGGGTTCCCCAGGGACTTGGGATGGAATAATATAGCCATATGTGGTTGAACCGCATTTTCGGTGTTAAAACTGTACTGCAATCCTCGGGAACCACTTTTAATCCCGATAGTAGCCGAATTTCCGTTGGTACTATCCTCAGGATTTGTGGAAAGGTAGTTGTATTGAAATTTAATTAAATTCGTTCTTTCGTACAAAATTACTTCAAAAGTAATGTAGCTGGTGGTGGAATTGTTCGGTGGACGGGTTGCCGGATCTTGTTGAAAACGATCGAAATGAATGACCAATCGTCGATTCGGTGAAGAACCCACAACCTTATAATATGCATTATCAATACCATCAATATCCAGATCATCCCAGTACGGAGCAATAATGGTATTGGGTCCCACTCCATCTGGAATAGAATCGTTCTCCGGAAAAGAAGGTTCCGAATAGCTGGTGGGGTCTTCGAATGTAATAAATCCGTTGCTGGACACCCAGATAGTATCGTAAGTTACTCCATAGAAGGTAAAGGAGAAGGGTAAAGTAAGTTTCTTTACAGCATTGATGTTTCCGGAATGGGAACTCGTGAACACCTGTGTCCCATCCATTGCATCAATCCACTGGTAAGTAACCGTGGGCGAAGGTGCTTTAGAATCGGTCCACATGTATCCATAATCGGAATCTGCTTGCTGATTTGCCCAGAGTGGAAAGGTCAGGAAAAGAGCAATCAAAACCAGCGAGAAATATTTTTTTCCCATCATTGCTTACCTGCCAATATTAATTAACGGTTGGGAATTGCGGGTAACGTGCCCGAGGCTAAAGGTTGCGAGGAAACTTTTAAACCATCCGGCCGGAACACAATCTTTTTTAAAAACACTTTATTCGACTTGAACTTTTTCTTTAAGATATTAGCAATACAAACCAATTTGATTTTGTCCCCCCTTCGGATTATTCCTTTTTTAAAGAGCAGCATCAACCCTTCCGGAACAATTTGCCAGGCCACAACCGAGTCTTTCTCCGGCACTGTAAGCAAATTTTGCATCCAGAATTTGTTTCCATTCACCGTAATAGATACGGGAACCACCATCAGCTCAACAGGAACCTGGAAGACGATTCCATTCTCCGGTGTAAAACTGAGCTGTGCTTCCAGAGTAAATTCCCAGTCTGTTTTGGTGTTCGATAGCGGTTTCAACGAAATATTCAAATCGTTATTTTGTGCCAGTACATTCCCCATAAGCCATAGGATAACCACAAAAATATGGAAAAATCTTGCTAATTTCATGGATTTTACCCCTCTCTAATCAATACATGCCAAAATATTCGGGATTCGACTCTCAGGGTGTGACTACTATCACAGGAAAAATAAATAATAATGTTTCCTTATTTAACAATAGCTTTAATTAAGGCCAGAAATTCTCGCCCATCGTTCTCCACCAGCCGTAAATTTTTTCGCGCTTTGGAAAAACGAGGATTAATTCGGGTAGCTTCCTTAAAATTATCCAACCCTTTTAAAAAGAAATCACGACAGAGCATCAGATGAATTAAAGCCAGATAATTCCATAAATCCGGATAATCTGGATTCTTATCCAGTGCTGCGGTTATTTTTTCCTCAAACTGTTGTACCGTATCGAAATCCAGGCGTTCTGGAATATAGCGCAACCATAGATAAAATTCATACCCTAAATTTTCCGGCGGCGTTTTCTGAAAAAATTCTCGATTCCGAAAATCGTAAATCAAGGAACTAACTCTTTCTATATTCCGTTTTTCCAGAGCCTGTTTTATTTGAGCCAGCAGGAAGCGATCTTTTTCATCGCCAATTTTTAATATTTTTTTCATAATGATATTAAAAAATTCCCAATTCTTTTTAATCTCCTGAACTTTCCGTTGCATTTTCAGAAAATGAATGCGCTGCAGAATGGTCATGGCAAGGTTGTAGTAGGCTTCCTTGTATGTGGGATTCAATTTAACCGCTTCCCGCAAATGATTAAGCGCATTTACAAATAATTTCTGCTCCAGAGCAATCATTCCCAGCAGATTGTACAAATCGGGATACGGAACCCGCTGTTTCAGGAGCGGTTCCAGCGTCATCGCTCCCTGTTTAAATCGCTTTTGAAAATAATAACAGCGCGCCAGGGCAATGTAGGCACTATAATATTTTGTGTCGTAATCAATCGCTTTCAACAAATGCTCTTCGGCTTTATCGTACAGATGAAGTGCCAGAAAGATGGTTCCCAGGCGGTAATGGGAAATGGGATGATTTTCCTGAGAAATAATTTGCGAGAGTTCAAACAGGGTTTCCAATTCCGAAATTACGCTCTGGTGGAATTGATCCAGCAGTCGGCGTAACCGAAGTTCGGCGCCCCCTTCCCGGGTCAAGTCGCGCCGCTCGTATTTGTAGTAATCGGTGAAAAGTAACCGCCCGTGCTCAAAAATCTCCGATTTAATCGCCCCTTCCTCGATGGAGGTAGCCGTCTGAATGTGAAATTCCCTACCCTTAATTTTTAACGATTCATTTAAACCAATATCCGCCATAGGGTCCTGAGTTTTCTTGAAATATAATGAATTACACTCACCAATTCAACTTGATACTCTCGGTACAGGGGGAAAATCGTTACTGCTGTTCTCGCTCCAGTTTTTTAGAAAAAATAAATCCAAATGAAATCACCTTATGTTAAAAAAAGAAAAGAGCCTTAATGTGAATAATTCCCCGCAACATATAAATCTTGTTACATTAAAAACAAATTTAAGCTAAATATGCACATTACAGATACCATTAAAGAGGTAAATAAAGTACCTTGAAATATCAAAATTAATCTTGCATTTACACAAAAGGCGGCACAACCTTTAATTATCTCAGTTTTCGGCATCCTCCCGATTTCGATGTGTTTGAATTCTGTTTTTTTCTCGAATTTAGTCATTGCTGTTACTCTCTATCCCCTACCCCCTCCCTGTCGGGTTTTTGTCTGGTTAATGTCGTGTTTGTCGGGTTTTTGTCGGATTAAAATGTATTCAGTTTTCCTTCCTGTGATGCCTACACGTTGAAGAATTCCTAATTTACATAGATACTTTAAATCTCTTAAAGCAGTTCTATCTGTAGTCTCCGACACATTTTGATATTCTTTATTGGTTATTCTTCCTTTTTTTCTACATTAGGATGGATTTCAAATTTATCAGCAATTTTTTTACTAATCTTTTCTAATTCTTCATTGGAGATGTTAATCCCCGTAATCCTACCATCATCTGTAACGTCAACAATTACTTTACCGCCCTTGGTATTTGCCATTCCACATACTGCTTTTAAAGCGGAATCTCCAAACTTTTCTTTAGACTCTGTGTTTTGTGCTTCCATGAGATTATACCTCAAACACCAGTACTTTGAAAGCTTTTATTAACTTTAGAGTTAATTCTTTTTCTCAGCAACTATTTAAACAGCAAATCACAACAAATTTAAATTAAAAATGCCCAAATTGTTTGTAGCGTTCAATTTTTCTCTAATTGTTTTAATATTTTCTGATGCAGTTCCAGAATGCGTTTTAATTTGCGGTGGGCGCGCTTGCGGATGTCGGAACGGAGCTTCAGGGCAAGGGCTTCTTCCGTCCAGGCAAGTGCTCGGTGAACGTGCCCCTGCTGTAGGTCAATTGCCGCCAACTGGGAAAGGCACTCCAGTTCGTTGTAATGGTTATTCCCGGGCAAGGAGCGTACATCCTGTAACAGCTCCCGGTAAAGCGGGTAACTAATTCGGTAATCCCCGGCATGCTGCGCCACTTCCACCAGCGTCCATTTAAAAAAACGGCTGCGGGGAAACGCCTGCAAATTCTCCCGAGCTAGTTGTAAGGCGCGCGCGTAACTCTTTTCATTCATCAAAATCCAGCACAGTTGATCGCGCCCCACCCAATGGACAAACTTTCCCTTTTGAATCGCCGTCTCCACCATGCGAATACCCACTTCCCGCTCATCCTTAATAAAGGGAATCCAGTTGACTTTGGCACTTTTCCAGTATTTATAGCTTCCCACACCCAGATAGGCATCGTAAAGGGTGCTATCCAGGGCCAGAGCGGTTTCCAGCCGCGATACACCTCGCACAGCATCGCGATACGCCCCAAACCAATTCTCCCGTTTGGATTTCATGAAACTGCGGTAAATAAACGCACTGCCCTGGTAAAAATAAATCCAGGCATCTGCCTGCCCAAGCTGCCGAAGCGAATCCGCACAGCGAATCGCCCGATTCATAAACCGATAGAACTCCTCCTCGCGGTCGTACTCCTCCCGATCCAGCATATCGGCCTGTAACGTGGCGCCCACATAAAAATAACCCATTGGGTGATGCGGAAACTCTCGTGCCAGTTCCAGATAGAGGCTTTCGGCACGGGCAAACTGATTATTCAGTGTGAACTCAATCCCTTGAATGATGCGATGCTTCAGGGGAGGTTCGGTGGGTTCCAGAGCAAAGACCTTGAGCAGCGGGACAAGGAGCAAAATCCCCAGTACCCCCTCCCCTGCTATGGAAAACAGATGTATCGGGAATCGCCTCATCTGCGTAGCATCTCGTCGTTAGCGTCAAACACTTCCACAGCACCTAATTTTTGCAATTCTGGAAGAAGCGTATCGGCGTCGCCCACCACCACCGTGGCCATTTTTTCCGGAACGATATACCGCCGGGCAACTTCCTGGACATCCGTCACCGCAACCCGGTACAACCGTTCCAGATATTCATCCCAGTAATGTGGGGGAAGTTCATAGAGTACCCGCTGCAACGCCAGCGCCGCTACCGATGCCGGTGTTTCGTTTTGTAGAGGGAACACTCCGATAAGGTAGCGTCTGGCACTTTCCAGGTCGTCCCGGGAAACCGGCTCTTCGCGCATCCTGCGGAACTGCTTCTGGAATCCCTCTAACGCGGGTAACACTACATCGGGACGCACATCAGCCTGCGCCAGCCACACACCGGCGTCTTTATTGGTACGCATCGTGCTGTAGGCTCCATAGGTGAACCCTTTCTCTTCCCGCAAATACATGAATAAGCGTCCGCTGCCGCCTCCGCCTAAAATCCGGTTCATAACCAGCATTCGTTCAAAATCCGGATGGTTGCGAGGGAAAAGTAAATTGCCCAGCAGTAAAGTGACCTGTTCCGAGCCCGGACGGTGCACCAGATGAATTACCGGAGCGGAAAGACCCCGGGGTGGGGGAAATTGCTTGCGGGCATTTTTCATTCCCTGCCAATTTCCGAAATACTTTTCGGCAAGTTCGAGCGCCTGCTTCTCGTTAACATCTCCGGCAAAAATCAGGTGAGCCCCTTCGGGCTGGAAATATCGGGCATGGATTTCCAGCAAATCCTCCCGGGTAATTTGCTCCAGGGTATTTCTGGTTTTCTGCAGGGCATAGGGATGGGGATGATAAAGCAGTTTATTCATCCGGCGATTGGCCAGAAAATTGGGCGACGTCTTTTCGTTTTCCAGATCGGCAATCATGCGCATCCGCTCTTTTTCCACCTCCTGATGGGGGAATTGGGGTGTCTGCACCACCTCGCTAAAAATCTCCAGCCCGGATTCCACACCTTCTGCTAAAAAATCCCCATATACAAAAAAGAAGTCCCGACTCACCGCTACGTCCAATTCCCCGCCTGCGTTCTCGATGGTCTCGATAATTTCCAGATAGCGACGTTTGGCCGTGCCTTTGCGCAGGGTGTAAGCCAGAAGTTCCAGCAAACCCGCTTTCTCCTGCTGCTCGCATTTGGTACCGAAATCGAATCCCAGCCGAATCCAGACTTTGGGAATGCGATGGTCTTCAATCCAGTACACCGTTAACCCATTGTCCAGTGTACGCTGGTGGACTTGCGGGAAGGTGAAGCGAATCAAATGATCGTCGATAGGCGGTTGCTCGCTGTGATTTATTTTTTGAGATTTAGAAAGGAATTCTTGAGTACTCATAGAACCTGTCCTTTTTTCCTGTGATTTATCCGGAATTTTTACTTACGGTCTATTCTGCCGGGGATGAATTAAAATCACCGAGCGATTTTCGGGGCGAAAGTAGGTATTTACCACCGAAAGCACTTCCTTTGCCTCAATTCTCCGGAATAGCTCCAGCTCCCGCTCCATCATTTCGGGATCGTCGAACAGTGCTGTGGAAAAACAGAGCTGGTCGGCCAGGGTTTGCGCTTTTTCCTGAATGGAATAAAATTCGGCCAGGGTTTTATTGCGCGCCTTGTGTAATTCCCGTTCTCCTATCGGTTTCTGCATCACCTTGTCCAATTCCTCAAACAGTAGCTTTTCGAATTGAGCAAAAGAGAACTGGGGGCGAATCTGGGCGAACACATAAAACAGTCCCGGGCCGAATTTCCCGTCCCAGCCGCCGCCAATGTGCAGAGCAATTTGTTCCTCTTCCACCAGCCGATGGTAAAGCCGGGAGCTTTCCCCATCCAACAGCACCCGTTCCAGCACAGCCAGCGGGTAAAAATCGGGATGGTTGCGCGGCGGAATGTGATAAGAAACCAGATACGCCGGGAAAGGAGCAAAGGGGTCGTGGTAATCCCGACGTTTCTCCGCCTGCTGGGGAGGCTCTTCCAGGTTCACCGGGGGAACTGGGTTCCCGGCAGGAATATCTCCGAAATATTCTTCCACTATTTCCAGAGCCTTCTGCACGGAAATGTCTCCCACAATGGATAGGATGGCGTTATTCGGTCGATAATACTGTTCATGGAAGCGCCGCACATCCTCCAGTGTTGCCCGATCCAGATCCTCCATCGAACCAATCACGGAATGTCCGTAAGCAAAATTCTGGTAAGCGAATTCATCCTTCAATTCATACAGCACCCGCATGTAGGGTTGATTATCCACCCGCAGACGGCGTTCCTCTTTCACCGTATCTCGCTGGTTACGGAAATTTTCTTCGGAAAGATCCAGTGCCTTCATGCGGTCGGCTTCCAGCCAAAGAGCCAGCCGCAACTGGTTAGCAGGAACGACTTCCCAATAATTGGTGCGGTCTGTGGAAGTAGAGGCATTCACCATGCCCCCCACATCGTTGATGAGTTTGATGTGCTGAGCCTTACCAACATGCGCCGAGCCTTCGAACATCATATGCTCAAACAAATGAGCAAAACCACTCTTGCCCGGTTCTTCATTGCGGGAACCCACCAGATACCACAAATCCACCGCAACTACTGGCACAGCACTTCGCTTCATCAGAACTACCCGTAATCCGTTGGGCAGGCGAAATCCCACCACCTCTCCTTCTTTCGGTTCCCGGGTAAATCGTTCCCTGAATTCAAACCCATATCCCATAGTAACCCCTTACTTAACCGTATTTCTTTCTCTTCTGGCGCAGTGTGCACGAAATGTTTCGTTTTCGCCAGAACGTTCCACTTTAACATTCAAGTTTACACAAAACAACAAATTAACTGTTTCCATTGAGGTTCACAATTCTTTTTTCAAGAAAAATTACGCAAACATAGGAGGGAAGGAAGAGGAAATTCAATCTAACGGGTACCAAAGAAATGAAAGAACGAGCGGGAATTTACTTTTTTAGATGGTATAACATACGCCCCGGTAATTACGGGTTACCGGGGAGGATTAACACTCAAAATTGATTCGTTACCCTATCTTAAATTTTCCGTTCATTTCCGAATAGCTCCACAAGCTTTGCAGAATGCATTTGCTTACCGCACAATGGCCAATTTTTCTATTTTTTCCACACGATCTTCTCCGTCATCCACAATGACCTTGTAGAGGTACACCCCATTGGCAATCAAATCGCCGTCCCAATCCCGACCGTCCCAGTAAATTTTATTAAATCCCTGCTCCGCCACCGCGTGAATTTCCTGGATTTTCCGGCCAGTGACGGTGTAAATGGAAATGGTGACGTCAGCACTCCCCGAAGGTGCGTTAAGCTGGAAGGTGAAATAAGTATCATCGGAGAAAGGATTGGGATAGTTCACCACTTCCACCAGAGAAAGCTCCGAAGCGCGAGTAGTTCGGAAACTAATTTCCCTCTCGGAAACATTGTTTAAGTTATCCCAGCAGGTAATTTTCAGGGTGTGATTTCCCGGCTCCAGTACAGGAAGGGTGTACTCCAGTTTTCCACGTTGATAGCTGTTGGTTTCGTACACAAAAAATTCTGTGACATCCTTTTTGGTTTGGCCATCAATCACAATTTCCAGGCGATGCCCGGTTTCTCCGGTAAGATTAATCCCGCTGGGATCGTAAATGGTGGCGGTTAACGTAGGCTGGCTGCTTACATAATCGCCATCAAAAAATTCCGGCACATCTTTAAAACTGATTTCAATTTCGGGTCCCTCCGGATCGTAAATGCCCTGTTCGGTTCCATAAAAGAGGAGAGTGTCCACGTAACCCGTGGCATCGGTTTCCTGGCTCCAGGCGTAAATGCTCAAACGTCCCGTATGGTCCGGTTTGTATTTAATGGATTTGGGAACGATAAAATGCCCGGTAATTCGTCCGTTTTTAACTTCCACCAGCCCTTTAAATATGGTTTGTCCCCGGTAGTTGTAATGCATCTTTATTGGTGCCAGATACAAACTATCCACCGCATCGAACACCTGCAATAGTGCCGTACCGTTGAAATCCTGAAGCAAGTTCAGGGACTGATCTCGCACGGTAGCATTAACGGTAACGGTAGAAAGTGCTTTTAGGGTATCCGGAGAAATGGACTCAATTTTTATTATATACTCTGGATCGGCAAGACGCATGGTCGGATCGCCAAAAAGATGAAATTTCTGATAGTTGCGTGAACCATGGCCTTCCATTGCCAGGAAGAATGCATCTCCCAAAAGGCGACTATGGTGGAGGTTCGATTTATTGTGGAATAGGGCACGATAAAAATTCTTAACCATCTCTTCATTGGAAAATGCAATTACCGGACGAGCCGCACTAATTACCGCAATCCCACCCTTTTCCGGTAACCAGATAAGTTCTTCACTCATGGAGCTGTGAGTGGGATCGTCGTATTTGCCCCAGGTGCAGGTGGCTGCTACCCATAAAGGAAGTCGATTAACATTCTGAAATTTGGGAATATCTCGTGTGCGATTAAGTACCGATTCATGCGCCCAGGTATCCGGATCGCCATGACCAAAATAATTAATAATCAAAGTCCCTCGATTAATCTGATTTATCAAATCCTCTGTGGCTTTGGGTTTCCAACGTCCCAATCCTCCCGCTACCCGTTCATAATCGTGTAAGTAAATTTTAGTACGATTAAATTTTTCGGGAAGGTATTTTTTGTTTACTTCTTCTGAAGCTTCTACATGATTCCATTCATTACTTGAATCACGACTATACTGATCGTCGGCAACCAATGTAATCCAGGTTTGCCAACCATTCTTATCATCATTTTGTAAAAAGGAATGAGAATAGTTTAGCAATTTCTCCCGATAGATTTCTACCTGTTCCAGATTATTTAAGGGAATGCGCCCGATAGCCACCCAGGGATCAATGGTATCATTACTACCACTCATTCCAAAAGCCACGTAGTAATTATCCGTTTCCCGATTATCTACTTCACTGTTATTGGAAATTTCGTAGGGAGGAATGAAATTGGGATAATCCTTTAAAATAATCTGGCGATAATCGTAATGCCCATCTCCAAATAGGATGACGGTTTTGAGCGTGTCGCTCCAGTTTTCGTATACATATTTTAAAAAATCGCGTATGGCGGTTACATCGCGAACCGAAGAGGAAAATTCCTGAAATACCTCACTGATGCGCACACGTTCTACTTCCAGAGGATGGGTTACGTCTGTTTCTCTTAAATCTTCCAGAAATTCGGCAGCATCATACAATTCATCCGGAGTTAAAATAATCACTTCCGCCCGGCGATCGGGATTACGAAGATTTGGGTGATTGGGAATGGTCTCAATTCGGCTTACCGGTTGCACCGCCATTTCCGAAAAAACCATATATTCCGCTGGTTTGGGATCACCGGAGACGTCCTGAAATACCACCGTGCTGCCATTCTGCAAGGGGCGAATCTCTTGCACGTTCACCAGATCCGTTACATCCCAAACCCGATTGGTGCCAGCATCCAAACCGGTTATGCGGTATTCCACAGGCACATTGTTTCCAATTAAATTGCGGAAATGCAACTGGTGTTCTTCGGCAATAAACGGGCGCGACACGCGGATTTCAAAATAATCCAGATAAGCCTCGCACCCTTCCAAATTCCCGCGATAGTTGATGAGAAATTCATTCTCCCCGGGCTTCAGAGCAACCAGACTATCCGAATCCAGTCGATAAAACGTGCTGGAACTTCGATAAAGACTGACACCATCGAATATCACCATATCGTTAATGGTACCTTTAAAGAGATAACTGTATGGCTCTCTGTCTCCGAATAAACTACCCGATCCTCCTTTGAATTTTACTTCAAAGCGCATTGGTCCATTGGCAAGATGTGCGGGTAGATGAAATTGAACCGTACCTTTATCCGATTGCCCGGTAAAACGAAGCCAATACCAATCGTATCCCGAGGAGAGAATATTGTAGCGATCTACCTCAAAATGGAAAAAATCCAGAAACGTTTGAGGTTGCTCGGGACTGGAAAGCTGCGGAGAATTGATTACAGAGATTCGCTTACCGGTATGCTGATCGATGGTTAGCAGATAATAGTTGAAATTATCATAGTTATTACTTTGATACTTCCAGGTAAAAACGCCGGGAGTGTCATCGAAGCGCCAACCTCCCAGACCTTTTCCGTAAAAAAGAATGCGATCCTCCTCATCCAGTATTCCATTGCCATCCTTATCCTGAACAAAAATGGCAATCTCGTTTAAATCCTGCGGGCGATTTTTGTACACACTGGTCGGTAGGCGAAAACCTCCGTAATTAAACATGCGAATGTTTGCTACGGAATAAGTTCCCATGGGAAGCCCGGCATCTTTCAACTGAGTACCGGATACACTGTACACCCCTTCTTTTTCGATGGGTATCTGAAACCAATACCCTTCGTTAAAATTGTAATCGACTGCCTGCCGTCTCAGGCGTTTGGGCACAGGGACACGAAAACGAGCCACCTGCTGGTCATTTAGAATTTTGTGATGAAAGATGTCTTTTTCGTAAGAAGAAAGCGGTTGAGGTGAGACCACCGTTTTTCCTCCCACAAAACGAAGGGTAATCCGCAACCGTTTGTACAGTTCTACTCGATGCTCAGCAGGATAATATTGAATGGGAGCAATCTGTAAAGGCACAACCCACACATTCCGGAAAAGATAGGGTTCGTCCATTTTCACAACTTTATCGGGAAAAGGAAAGGGGTGCTCGTAAATTCGGGGATCGGGTGGAACCGTTTTCTTTTCACTGCGCAGGTACATCTCCGAGAGAGGAGCAACATCCGTATTTACTTGCGTTTCTCCCTCCAAAACTTGGTAATCCACCTGAACCTGAGCCTGAGGTGGAATCGCTACCCGTCCAGTAACCACCGGAACAGCTGGTTCCCCCGGATGGCTTTCCACGGCTCCACCATCAAACAAAAACAGCATATACTGCCGAT
>JALWDQ010000254.1:0-1456 GCA_027039625.1 Calditrichia bacterium
TTGTAAATTTTCCCTGCCGTCATCGCACATAGGAAAAAGGCTCTGCCTGGTGCATCCGGACGGGACGAAAAAAAACAATGTCCCCTCTGATGCACCCGGGCACCATCTATCCCGAAAAAAGCAGCACCCAGCGGTGGCGGTGTGCAGGAGGACGATCCGGAGGGTGGGGCTCCGGATCGTCCGCACTTTTTCGCACCACGGCGCAAGCACCACGGTGCAAGCACCATGGCACAAAGCACTACCGCACAAGCATCATCTTCCGTACCTGCATCTGTTCTCCTGCTTTCAGTACAGCAAAATAAACGCCACTGGCCTGATGGCGAGCCTCCCAGCGTACCCGGTGTTCCCCCGCTTTCATCTTTCCATGCACCAGTTGAGTAACCCGCCGCCCGGTAATATCATACACCTCCAGGGTCACTTCCTCCTGCCGGGGAATGGTAAAGCGAATTTCCGTAGCCGGATTAAAGGGATTGGGATAATTGGGCAACAGCGCAAAGCGATACGGTGTCGTTTCCGGAGAAGGCTCAATCCCCACTGTACCGACATAAGGAATGCGGGCGTACATCAGGTAGTAGCCCATGCTGGAACTGGGCGAAGCTTCCGTCCAGACTACATCAGCACCACCTTCAAATCCAACCGTGGGCATTGCCGGACGCACCACCCGCCCAATCGTGGGATTCTTCACCGAATAACCGCTTCCGTTGACATAGTTGCAATTGCTCAACTGCTGGGGCGGGTTCCAGGTAGTACCGCCATCGGGAGAGGTGGTGTACCACACGTTGTACAACAGATAGCCAGAGGTATCCACACCCGTTTGCTGCATCCAGACCACATACACCCCGCGATTGGGATCCACAGCAATGTTGGGACGCTGCACCGAAACCGTATCCGGTGTGTCGTCGATTTGGATGGGAGACGTCCAGTTAGTGCCATCGTACTTCTGGAACATGATGTGCCGACCGTTGGCATCGTAGTAAGCCATGTAGAGATTCCCCGCAGGATCGCTGGCGAGAGAAGGCTCGCCCTGCCGGGTACCCGCGTTGCCCCAACCAATGGGATCCACCACCGAAAGAATGCCGTTTCCGGGTACCAGGTCTAACTCGGAGACACCCACATTGCCATCATCCCGATAGGATTGCACATCGTAGCTGGAAATGCCCAGATAATCGTACACAAAATCGCCGGTGGAGAAGGTATCCGGTGCCGCACCGTAGCGATCGTACAGCCAGTCCCGTCCAATAATCCACAGCTTTTTCCCTTGCAGGTTCAGGTAGTTTATCAGTTCCGGGTTATCCTCATCGTTGATGTTCCAGAATGCCAGGTGGTTCAAATCGTCCCCGGTAAACCAGATAACCAGATCCCGTCCGTTCAAATCCGAAGCCGTGGGTTTCTGTGCTGCCATGCCACCCACATCCCCGCAATCGAATACGGAATAGGGCATCCCCAGCGAATCCAG
>JALWDQ010000255.1:0-1456 GCA_027039625.1 Calditrichia bacterium
TTTTGAAAGCTCGCGTGCCCTTTCCGGGTCAGGGTTGTCCCGGTTGATTAGCGCGTTGTACTCGGCGATTTTATCGTTGAGCTTCTGGCGGATTGCGTCGTCACCATTGTAGTATCCCGAGTTATAGGAACCGCTTCCGTGTCCCCAGTAACCCATTCCGTGTCCCGGCCCCCAGGCCACAACCTGGGATGCCAGAAATCCCAGTCCGAGTAAAATTGCCAGCGTGATGAGTATCTTCTTCATTTTGTCCCTCCTTCTTTTTGTTAATTGCTTCTTTTACCTGTAGCACTGTTTTTGCAAGTTGCTTTCTTAAAAAGCAACTAACGTGCCACGCTCCTGTGGAACTCATAAGAAACTGGAATCACTTCTAAAACGCAGAGAAAGGAGAATCGGGTTTCCAGAGCCGGTGATTTCAATTACAATTCATGTATACTTTGTATACATTGGAGGATGTCTCGGGTATCCACCTGTATAAAAAGTATCCGGTTTGAGGAAAGCTGCCCGGTCAAATAAAGGGAGATGAGGTTTAAAAAATGATATTCAGAACATCTTCGAGGAAGAAAATAAAATTTTACATGTCGCCTCTCATTTTGCTGGGTGCCCTTGCCATTTTGCTGACCACGCTTGTGATCTTATCCATAAGGAACATAAACCGGGAAAAGCGCTACATGTCGGAGATACTGCTGGAGAAGGGAGCCACAATAATACGTTCCTTCGAGTCCGGTGCGAGGACTGGGATGATGCGGATGATGTGGGGACGTGATCACACTCAGTCTCTTCTGGAAGAAATAGCGCGCCAGCCGGGTATACTTTACATTTACGTCACCGACACCGACGGACACATCCTGGCCGCAAATGACAGGGCCACGATAGGTTCCAGGTACGTGCCAGAATCAACCATAAAGACCCTGGCCCCAGGAAATCTTGAAAAATGGCGTCTGGTTAAACAGGGTACCGGAAGAGAGGCCTTTGAAGTGTACAGGTATTTCAGGCCGATGCACAGGTGGGGTGGCAAGTGGTGCGGGACCGACACAAAGGGTAACATGTGCAAAGGGTGGCAGGGAGGAAAAAGTCTTTTGGAAAAGAATCGTTATGCCGGGGTACTTCGGGCGGAGCCTCAATTTGTTTTTGTCGGGCTGGACACTTCTCCCTTCGAGTCCGGCAGGAAGGAAGATATCAGGAATACTTTCATGATATCGTCCGTGATGCTACTTCTGGGTTTCGCCGGTTTTCTCACTCTATTCTGGGCTCAAAACTACAAAATAGCGAACCGCCTGCTTCAGGACACCAGCGCTTTTGCGTACGAGGTGGTATCCCATTTGCCCCTGGGGCTTGTGGCCGTGGGGCGCGAAGGACAGGTGGAATTCCTAAACGGTGCCGCAGAGAAAATTGTCGGTGTGTCTCTTGGTGATGTGCGAGGCAAAAAGCCCGAAGCTGTTTTCCCGACGTTGTGGAC
>JALWDQ010000256.1:0-1453 GCA_027039625.1 Calditrichia bacterium
GTCCGGGCGGATGGTGTGGTGCGGTCCGCGGAAAACAAACTCGTCCGTGACGTGGAAGACGTTTGCCTCCGGCCGCTCGGGGTCCAGCAGGTTCACGTTCTTCTCGCGCCGTTCGGCCTCGACAAAGACGGTGCGCATACCCTTCGGGAACGCCCAGGCTTCCTGGTTGCCCTCGATGTTGGGCCGCACACCGAGTACGCGGTGCAGAACCTCTTCCGCCTTGGTTCGGCTGGCAACCACGCCGGGATTGAGCCGCTGCAGGGCTTCCACGAAGACGGCCTGCAGGATGGGGCTTTCCTCGCCGCCGCGCAATCGCACGGCCTCGTCGGGGGACAGATACGTCCAGCCCGCCTCCTGAGCGTAGCGGAGAAAGGGGTTCTGGACGGTTTTGCGTTCGCTTGAGAGGGTCATGGATTATTCTCTCTAAAGGTTCTTGTGCCGAGATGAAATCGTATTCGCAGGCAGCATCTGCGAGATGTCACGGCTCATCGGGTCCGTGTCGGTTACGCTCGGATTATGCCGGTCCCATTTCCACCGCGACGTGTTTTCGACGATGTACCGGCGGACGGCGTTCAACGCCCGTTCGTTGCGGATGATGTGATCCCGATAATTGCGTTGCCAAACCGTGTACACGTTCGTGTTTTGGCGCGCGCGTTTCGTGACGCGGATTTTGAAACCCCACACAATCGACCCGATGGTTTTGGACGTCCCCCAGAGTCGTGGTACCGGGGTGGTTTCCAACGGAAGGGGCGAAACATATTTCGCCCCTTCCGTCGTGTTTTGATCGTTTGGGTCGTCCACAATCCAAATGATGCCGTACACGTGATTCGGCATGATCACGAACACGTCCAACCGTGTGTTCGGGAAATGTTCCGCGATTTCCAACCAACACCGCCGTGCGACGGCCCCCAATTTGTTCAATTTCATTTCGCCATTTACGACGCGGCCAAACAAATACGCACGGTCGTGGGTACAAATCGTCACAAAATACGCCTCGGGTTGCGTGTAGTCCTACCCGCGCAACCGGATTGATCGGCGATGATGGCGATCAGGATTGTGCCGGGTCACGGGCGGTCTTTCCGAATTGGCCAACGAACTCCCCGGGCAGGCGAACTTTCGCCGTCATCAGGTGGTGGAGCAGCGAGCGGAACAGGTCGTCCAGCGCCTGCCGCCGCTTCTCCTCGGCTTCGATTTTACGGTCCACTGTTTGCAAGAGGCGGGCGATCTCACGCTGTTCGGAGAGCGGTGGCAGGGCGATCTCGAACCCTTTCAATTTGCTTGCAGTGATGTTCGACTGACTGACGCCTCTCGAAGCCAGCGATCGCAGCCTGTCCTGCGATTGCTCGTAGTTGAGGAAGTAGTTCAAGAACTCGGGGTGCGAGCGACGCTTGTTTACCACTAGCCTGATGAGGTAAAAGGCAAAAACGTAGTCTCCTTGCAAGTCGAACACAGA
>JALWDQ010000257.1:0-4513 GCA_027039625.1 Calditrichia bacterium
CAGCTCGGCTTTGTCGGGCACCAGCGCCTGCTCTCGATTAATCTCCGGCATGGGAATTCCCCTGCGGCGGAATTTCTCCTCCACATCCCGCAGAATCTCTTCATTCATTACCAGCTTGCTGCCGAAATATTCTGCAATCACCTTTTTGGTGATGTCGTCGTGGGTGGGCCCCAGCCCGCCGGTGAGCAGCACCACGTCTGCACGCCGCAGGGCAGTATCCAGTGCCTCCCGGATGGCCTCGGCGGCATCGGCAATGGTTTGCACCCATCCCACCGAAATGCCAATTTCCACCAGCTTCTGAGCGATGTACGTGGCGTTGGTGTTAACGGTTCTTCCGCTAAGTAATTCATTTCCAATGGAAATAATTTCCGCTTTCATGGTTATCCACCTTGGCTTTTTAGACAGGTAGAAATATAGGGAATTTCCTTCAGAAAAGGGAATCGTAATTTCTAAAAGGGGAAGGAACGCGCCGAATGTGGTTTCCTATGCGGTCATCTTCACGGTTTACCTTCCGAATGAGGAGTTCGTAGCGAGAGAATGATCTCCCATTGCGCCGGGGTTACTGGCTGAATGGAGAGGCGGGAATTTTTGAACAAAACCATCTCCTCCAGCTCGGGAATGGCTTTGAGCTCCTCGCGGGTGATGGGTGGAAGAAAATCCTGGACCCACTGCACATCCACTGCTACCCAGCGGGGATTTTCCGGACTGCTTTTGGGATCGAAGTAAGGGCTGGTGGCATCGAACTGGGTGGGATCCGGATACGCCGCCCGCACAATGCGCACGACCCCCGGAATAATTTGCGGTTTGACCACACTGTGGTAAAACAGTGCCAGATCCCCTACCTGCATCTGCTTCATCAGGTTGCGGGCTTGGTAATTTCGCACCCCGTCCCAGTAGTCTGTACGTTCGGGCTGGCGTTTGAGGTCCTCCCAGCTGTAAGTGTCCGGATCTGTTTTCATCAACCAGTAATTCATTTTGTTGGGCTCCTTTTCTTTTGTGAAGTTGAGGAATGGTGGGAGGCGCCGTGGTAATTCTTCTCTCCCGCGGTCACACGGATGGGCAGCTCGTTCTCTTCCGGTGGTAAGGGGCAGGTGGCATAGGGCGTAAAGGCACAGGGCGGGTTGTACGCTTTGTTGAAATCGATGAAGGTGACTCCGGAGAAATCCGGTGCGGGAACCTCCAGAAAGCGCCCGGCACCGTAGGTTTCTTTCCCGTTGGTTTCGTCTCCAAATATAATGAAGTATTCCGCATCCCCGGGTTTGCCCAACGGGGTAAGATGGTACTTTTGCCCCTGGATGGTAAATTCCAGCACTCCCGGGGTCGGCTCGTTGACGATGGTTCCCAGAACGGTAGGAATGGGCACCGTGCGGGGCGTGGGGAACGGTTTTAGTACCGCGCGCACTCGCCAGCGGGGATCCACCGGGAAGCGATCGATTCCCGTGAATTTCTTTAAATTGGGATGCTCCGTATCCTTCAGGCGTACCGCAAACCGTTTGCTCCGTTTGATGATGTAAAATAACAGAGATCGGTGTTTTAAGATGGTGGGCTTACCCCGGGAATCGTCCCGGAGAATACCTTCCCGCACCGGGTTGCCCAGGGTGTCTGTCACTTCAACCCCCGGGAATACTCTGATAGTGACACTGCTGTCTTTGAGCACCAGCACCCCAATATGAGGTGCGGCCTTACCGGCAGGGAAGCGGATGCGATTGTCTCTTGCGGCACCAAAACTGTTTTCCCCTTCCTGCAACCAGAACAATCCCGCCAGGGTTAACCAGCTATCTTTCCGCTTAAGCCGGGCAATGCGTTGGGCGTGCCAGCGGTTTACCGATTCGATGTAAGCTTTTTCCCGGGGAGAATCATGGCTTCCGCATCCATTTACAATCCATCCCAGTGTTAAAGGGAATAGCAAAAGAATCTGAACAATGATTTTTTTCATACTGCCTCGGCAATTAAATAATTGAGCGAACGAACTAATTTTTTCCCAGTAAAAAGGCTTCCGTGCGGTTTTCGTTTAAAGGAATTCGATATCGGTTCTCCCCGTTGATGCGGACGAGGAGCGTATGGTCGTCCGTTCGGTAAATTGCCAGTTGTTCCGGGGGGAGGGTTTGCAACGCGGTGTTCACAAACCAGTCCATTACTACCAGTGCGGAATCTTTGAGTAAGATTTCCACCGGAAAACGCCGGGGTAAAGGAGAATCGGGAGCAGAGGGGAGCGCCTCCTGGGCGGGGTGGAGATTGACCAGAATGTACCGTTTCCCCGATTTGAATTTGTACAGTGGAACCGGAGCAGAACTGTTGCTGGGTTGGGAAGGGTTTTTCCCGGGAAGTGCCACCCGGGCCGCCCGGAAAAAGGGGAAGAGATGCGGGTCATCCGCGGGACGGGAGACGGTAGAACTGGAAGAGCTGCCAGCCATTTTCTGCTTTTGTGAGGGAATTTTCGATGAAGCAGATGAGGGAGTAGATGGGGAATGGGTATTCCCTTTTTCAAGGAACTGAAATGCTTTTTCCAGCTTCCGGGAATGGACGGGAGAAGATTGTGCAAATGCCGAATCGTTACTCGGGGGAGAGGAAAGAAATTTCTCCAGACGCGGATTTTTCCGGTAGCGGGGTTTGGAGGAATGGAAAAATCCAAAATAAATAGCGATTGTCGCCAGCAGCAGAAGAGTTACAACAATAAGCACCCGGGTATTTCGGCTGAAACCGGGACGGTAAAAATCGCTGCCAAAATCGGAAATCTGGCGCCGAATTTCTTCCTTCATGTTGTCCATCCCGATTTCCTGCAGGCTGCGCACCAGCAGTTGCTGGGTGCGAAGATACTTCTGACAACGAGAGCAAGAGGAAATGTGCTGGCGGTATTCCCGCAGAACGGCACCACGAAGTTCATTAAATAAAAATTTTTCGTGTAAATTTTCTTTTTGAATTTCTTCGCAGGTCATCCTTACTCGCCCCCATTTGCTAACAGAAGGTTTTTCAGTTGTTCTTCCAGACGATCCATGCATTGGTTAATTCGCTCCTCCACTGCCTGAGGGGAGCTAAAATGCAGTGCCCGGGTGATGTTGCGTAAACTCCGTCCTTCGAAGTAGTACAGGAGCAGCATTTGCCTGCACACCGGGGGGATTGCTTCCAGTGCTTCCCGCACAAGTTCCACCTCCTGCAAACTCGGTAACCATTCCGGCGAAAGCAATTCTTCCACGGTTCTGTGGGCGGATTTCCTGCTGGTGCGATGGAGTCGCCGCTGGCTTCTTTCCACTTTCCATTTGTACTTTACCACCGCCATTAAAAAGGTGTTTAAGCGGGTAGAAAGCTGAAATTTTCCGTGGTGCACCTTCTGCCACAGCAAAATGATGGCTTCCAGCAACAGATCTTCCGCGTCCGCATCGGTTCCTCCCTGACGCGTAATGTATTTGTACACCATCTTTCGGTGGCGGGTGAACAAATCCCCCAGTACGGAACGGTCGTTATCGCGAATGCGCTGAATGTATTTTTGGTCACCGGAGAAGGAAATCTTTGCAAAACCCATCGAAGTACAAATCCAATTTTTTCTGGAAAGTAAAAGAAAAATGAGGCAAATGGAAATAAAAATTAAGAAGGTACTGGAAAGAGATGCTCCGGAGAAGGCAAAGGTTCCCGGATTATTTGATTGATTCAACCCAATCGGAAACAAAGTGTGGCACATCGAGGTAAAGTATTTTCTTTTTTGATTTGTTTTTCGACCGGGAGCAGTGTTATTTGTCCGGAAAAAAGAAAAGCAGTAAGAGAAACAGGAGTTTGCGCATGAACAGGATGATTATTATGGCGATGGTTCTGTGGATAATCTGGATTGGCTTTTCCCCCATAGTTGGGAATGCCTGTACCAATTTTTTAATTACCCGTGGCGCAACAGCGGATGGCTCTACCATGATTACTTACGCTGCGGATTCTCACATTTTGTACGGCGAGTTGTATTTTACCCCGGCAGCAGACCATTTACCGGGGGAAATGCTGGATATTTATGAGTGGGATACCGGGAACTATCTGGGACAAATTCCGCAGGTACCCCATACCTACCAGGTGGTGGGATTGATGAATGAACATCAGGTGAGCATCGGGGAGACCACATTCGGTGGCAGGCGGGAGTTGCACAATCCCGATGGCCTGTTAGATTACGGTAGTTTGATGTTTATTGCCCTGCAGCGGGCACGAACTGCCCGGGAAGCCATTCGGGTGATGACCGAGCTGGTGGAAAAATACGGGTATTGCAGCGAAGGGGAATCGTTCTCCATCGCGGATCCCAAAGAAGTATGGATTCTGGAAATGATTGGCAAAGGGAAAGGGCAGAAAGGGGCGCTATGGGTGGCACGGCGCATCCCGGATGGTTACATTTCTGCCCATGCCAATCAGTCACGCATTCGGCAGTTTCCGCTCAACGATCCGGACAATTGCCTCTATGCCCGCGATGTGATTTCCTTTGCCCGGGAAAAAGGCTGGTTCCAGGGGAAAGATGAAGAGTTCTCTTTTGCCGATACCTACGCAC
>JALWDQ010000258.1:0-1452 GCA_027039625.1 Calditrichia bacterium
CTGGAAACCAGCGCTTTGTTTCGAGAGCTAAGAATGGGTCCCCGCTTTGCGAGTTTGGCGCAGAATCCCACGGGACTTCGCGACGCCCGGGCAAGCGACCAGCACTCACATCGAGCGCGAGTTTCAGGCTGGCACGTACGAGCTTGCTTGCCCGCTGCCAGGTTGCCAGCCCGCTGAAGTGGGTTCCTGGATGGCACAGAGCGCATCCTTGTGGGGTGCCTCTCCCACCCGAATCCCGCACTTACCGCTCCGTGCCGAAAGTACCGGCCCGCAGCCTCAGCAACGCGATTTTCAGCCCTTCACCCGTCCCCTCGTGCCAGGCGAGCCAGATGTTCCCGGGGCTGCCCACGGCCAGTCTGGGTGCCCTGGCGTGGGAATCCGGCCGGGAAACAAGGCGGGGCGAGCTCCAGCGTTGCTTTCGTCGGCATGTGACATAGATCCCCCAGTGGCTGCGTTCTTTCAGAGAGCGGCCGCTGTACGCGACCCACAGGGCGCCGTCCGGCGCGACTGCACCCACAGGCGTCTGGGCGAGCTGGGTCTGGGCCTCGTCGCTCACGACCTGGCCCGCGTTCCAGCGGCCACGTGCAGAGTCGTAGCTGGCGAAGCGAATCGTCTGGCTCCAGCCAACCGCGACGCGCCGAGCATCGGATTCCCACACAGCGAAAAGTCGTCCCTTTCCGGCGAAAATGCACGGGTAGCCGCCGATTTCCCAGTCCGAAGACCGCTTTCCCCGGCGCGTCACGGCCTGCGGCGGCTCGTCCAGCGGACCGGCGAAGACGCCCAGGGTAGCCGGGTAGTGCTGGTTCCAGGCCGCCCAGGTGCGACCGCTGGCGTCCCGGCAGAGGGAAAAAGCCCAGCCGTTCAGGTAGCCTTTGCTGTAGATCGAGTCGTGCAGCCGGACCTGTCGCACCGGCCCGAGTCGGCCGGAAACGATCTCCCGGTAGCCAGGCACGCGCAGGTTGGCCAGCCACGCGGACCACACCACCGTGACCCTGTTCTCGGCCGGACTTCCCACCGCAGCGGGGCTCACCACGTCGTAGGGTTCCGAGGGGGAGACCAGGAGCTCGTCCGAGAAACGCTTTCCGTCGAAGAGGCGGCCGTAGAGCCGGTAGTAGCTGCTGCGGTTGTTCAGGTAGAAAATCCACACACCGCCCGGGACGCACGTCAGTCTGGCGTTGTAGCTGTCCGACGAGTCTGCCTCTGCTTTCCACGTGGTCACCTGCCCGCCTTTGGCGACACGCGCCAGGTACACGTCCCCGCCGGCATCCCAGGCCAGCCACACGTTGCCTGTCGAGTCCGTCACGACGTCCGGGAAGTGGCACGAGCCCGAGCCGAAACGGTAGAGCGTTCCGCTGGGACTCGTTTCCACAGCGACGGGAACGGACACGGGTCCCGGCGGCGGACCGGCTGGCAGCGAGGGCGCGGGACAGCGGTCGCCGCAGGTCTCGGCGT
>JALWDQ010000259.1:0-4510 GCA_027039625.1 Calditrichia bacterium
CCACTAGTCCGTATGGATTTAATAATTCATAATTCTTAATTCAAAATTCAAAATTCCATCTGTATCGCCCTTTCAGGGCTCAATTTTTGGGTGGTCTCTGTTTCCAGGGCTTCGCCCTGGGCTATCCCTGTGTGAGTGCTTCGCACTCCTGATGCAATAAAATTCATTTCTAATTCTACATTTATCATTTTTCCTGTATATTCTGTGTCTTCTGTGGTTTCCCCAGGGTTTCGGTATCCGACTGTGGTTTTGATAATTTCAATGGTTCAAAATAACGTGGTTTAAGGCAACCTTATTTTCCAAACAACAACTGCCATAATTTGCCTCTTTTCCGCGGTTTCAGTATCTGGCGGATTTCCGGAAGTTTCTGATAGGCCGCATCTTCGCCGGCTTGCACCAATTCGGTCATTTTCTGAAAATCGTACCAGTAAAAATTTC
Organism: Calditrichia bacterium; assembly: GCA_027039625.1. Classification (GTDB taxonomy): domain Bacteria; phylum Calditrichota; class Calditrichia; order RBG-13-44-9; family RBG-13-44-9; genus JALXCH01. The sequence goes on from JALWDQ010000259.1 coordinate 439, forward strand.
CCACATCGGGTTGAATCAGCACATCGGCCTGGGCAGCAATTTCGTTACACAGCACCTCGGAAGTTACCGCACTGGAACGGAAGAGAATATCGAACACATTCTCGAATTCATTTTGCGGCTTGATTTTTTGCCGCACATCTACGGCAATCACCCGATCTGCCCCCAGCTGAAAGGCATAATTGATGGGCAGGGAATACGCTACTGCCCCGTCCACCAGCAAGTAAGAATTGTAAGGCACCGGAGGTAGATAGCCAGGAATGGAACTGCTGGCTTTCACCGCTAACTGGATGTCGCCCTCGGTAAATAGTACCGGCTTTCCGTACACCAGATCGGTTGCCACACAGGCAAAAGGAATTGCTGTGTCCCGGATATCTCCGTTTTTCAGCAAAAATCCCATCGCATGTCCCAATCGGTCATCTTTCAAAATGGACTGCCGGGAGACAATCATATTCAACAGAATACGTTTCACCAGATTTCGAGCAATCTGGTGGAGGAAATCATTTTCGTGTTTATCGCTTCCGCGGCGTTCCAGAACATCCACACGTAAATCGGCATATTCGTGGCTCCGGAAAAATTCCTGCACTCGATTTTCTACCCATCGGATATCCTTGGTTTGGGCGTACATCCCTCCAATAATCGCCCCTATACTACTCCCCACAATTAAATCCGGTTGCAAACCCTCGGCCACCAGCGTTTTAATGACTCCGATGTGCGCCAGGCCGCGTGCTCCACCGGCACCTAAAACCAGAGCTGTCTTCATGGGCTCAACCTTTCCCTTCTATCCAGAGAAGGAATATACACACATATTCCCATGATACACCAGAAAATGTAAAAAGAATTGATTCCGGAGAGAAGCAGGGCACCGGAGTATTCCCTCCGGTACCCTGGCCCGGGAAAAAACCAGTGTTAATGTGCAGGAAGGTAAATTATTTAAATTCCACTTCAAAATCGTCGAAGGAAGTTGCCGCATCGGCTTTCGTCCATAAACCGACTCCACCGGCTTCGGGAAAGGTATTATCCCTCACTTCCAGCAACTTCTTTCCGTTCAGATAACCCCGAATTTTATTTCCTTTGTGTTCAATCTTCATCTCGTGCCACTGATGAGCGGGAAGCTTAATTTGGGTGCTGGCCAACATCTTCCGCACACCGTTTTTCACATAATAAATGCGGAAATTATCCTCCAGGGGATTGTAGCGAGCAATGTAGTAATTGTTTTTATCTTTCGCCCGCCAGATGACTCCACCTCCCTGATCTACTTTGCCACTGTTGGCTTTGAACTGCACTTCAATTTCCCCATCGCGGAACTGTACCTTATCTGTCCAGCACAAATTAAACGTACCACTGGAATGATGATTGGGACTGGTAAGTGCCAGGACGTGGTGCCCGGAAGGAGCATCTTGCTCTTCCACCACCTTCCAGGTGGCCAGCGGCCCCCGCTGATTGGTGCCCTCAATCTTCCACCCCTGGGGAATCTCCCCTGCCGGTACATTCTCGAAAGTCCATTCAATTTCGTCTTCCTCGGTTTCATGAGCCTCGCTTGCCTCGTGCTCCTGTGCCCAACCCCAGCTCCACCCCAGTAGCAACACCATTCCTGCCACCAGAGAAATTTTTCTTAAGGCCGTCATCTTTCTTCCTCCTCTTCGTTTTAACATCTGAATGATTTAAACATCTATGAAAATTCGAATTATCCTCAAACGCAACAGGAGCCTTCGCCTTCTCCCGGAGCATCCCGAAATTTAGCAAAACGTTCTCGATTCTGAGGTACCTTCATTCCCAAAAAATATTTGCATGTTAAACAGAGGTTGTCTTCACTTCTTCTGGCTCCAGTACTACCGGAATGCGATGGCTGAGCACAACCTCCCGGGGAGTTACCCGCGCCTGATATGCCAGTGCTTCCACCCCATGGGCAACGGCTTCCCGGAGCAGTTTTCCGTACACGGGATCAATCTCATCCGCCGGAGAAAGAATGTGCCCATCCGCCCGTTGCACCACAAAAAAGATAACTGCCCGGTGTCCCTGAGAGACCATCTCCATCAACTCCCGCAGATGCTTTTGTCCCCGCAGGGTCACTGCATCGGGAAAAAGCGCCCGCCCGGATTCCACCAGGGTAACATTTTTCACCTCCACATAGCACAGTCCCTGCTCCCCCTCCAGCAACAAATCCACCCGGCTCCCACGGCCGTAATTCACCTCGTTGCGAATGCTCCGGTAACCGCTAAGTTCAGGCACAATGCCCTGCTCAATAGCTTCCCGCACCAGCCGGTTGGGATACTGCGTGTTAATTCCCACCCAAAATCCGTTTGCTTTAACCAGTTCCCAGGTGTAGGGAAGTTTGCGCCGGGGATTATCGCTGTGGGAAAGCAACACCGCACTACCCGGTTCCTGGCATCCTTTCATGCTCCCGGAGTTGGGGCAATGGGCGGTGACCACCTCCCCGTTTTCCAGACGCACATCCGCCAGAAAACGTTTGTAACGCCGGAGGAGAACTCCTTTGAATAACGGCTGCGGTAGTTTCATGATTCGCGTTTCCTTCCCTGCCAGATGTTGGTTTTTCCCAGAATGCGCCAGCCCGTTGGGGTTTCCGTTAACTGCCACTGAAAAGGAAGTTTCCCCAAACTGCCATCGGAGAAATGAAACCGCCATTCCCCCAGCACCAGCACCACCTGTTTGCGGGGGCAGCGGAAGAACTCCGGACGGTACAATTCAATATCAACGGGATGGTAGCGGCGGTTCAGTTCGACCAATTCCTGGAAAAGCCCGGGCGGAGGTTCCACCGTACGGGAAGAATCGGGATAAAAATAGGTTTTCATTTCGGTGGAATCGTTTACCTTCCAGGCACGAGCCATATCTTCCAGCAGGGCGTGCAGGTTGCGCTCCAGGGAAAAGTCGCATGGTTCTACTGCCAGCCCCTGGCGGCGCAAATACCCGTAGCGGGTATACAAACCGGCCCGGGGAGTAAGCAAAGTTTCCGGAAGCGCCCGGGCAGACATGATTAAACGCAGACGATTGGTTTTACCGAAATGCAGGTAGCTGGGGTCGATTTCCAGAAGGGTACTCAAATTGGAGCCGGTTAGGTCTGGCTGCAGCACTTGAAAATCCGTATTCAGGGAAAATCCGTTGAGAGACACCCGCAAGCTGTCGCCCGTGTTTCCCAGAACCAGATAAATTTGCTTGTCCGGAAAATGCCCGGGAAGCATAAATTGCTGTTGCAGCAGGAGGCTTCGGGCGGTGTCCGGTACCTGGAATGCCGCGGGCAGGTTTACCGTCTGGTAATAATGAAAAGCCGCTTCCTCTGCCTGCGAAACAGGGCGGGAACTAAACGCCATTTCCCATTCCCCGGGAAGTAAAAACTGCTGGAGGTCGCCCGGGTAGTTCTTACTGCAATACAGACTCAGAGCCACGACTCCCACAAAGAGCCAGAAAAGATGTTTCATTGTCCCTCCCGCGGGGTTAACAATTCCACCTGTTCCCGGGCTTGCAGGATGTGCGAAAACGAGGTGCGGAAGATGGTTTCCGTTTCTACCCGTTTACGAAAATTCCCCGAAGCCTCTTCCTCCACCCAGCGGAGCGCTGTGGCGAGCTTTAAAAGCCAGAGGCTGCTGCGGGAAGAGCCCAGCCAGCGGTTCAGGAAATCTTTCCATTGCTTCCGGGTAAACTCCCGGGGCATAAACGCCACGCCGTATCCCCGCTCCAGAGTACGAAAGCGCAATTCCTCCAGAATCGAGTGCAGCAGGGGAAGATGGTCAAAAGCCATCGGAGGTAACTCTTCGATGGAAAACCAGTGCACCTCCCGGGCATCGTCCCCGGCATGAGCGGTGGGAAACGGCGGCTCCAGAATTCCGGCATACACGATGCTGATGGTGCGCCCCCGCGGATCGCGTCCCGGGTCGCCAGCACTGCCCAGAGCCACCAGCGGCACGTTAGTTAATCCGGTTTCTTCCCGTAACTCCCGGCGCGCGGATTCCAGCAGGGTTTCGTCCATTTCGATGAAACCGCCACACATGGCCCACTTCCCGGCAAAGGGAGGCCGGTCGCGTCGAATCAGCAGCACCTCTACACCCGCTTCCCCCAG
>JALWDQ010000260.1:0-1448 GCA_027039625.1 Calditrichia bacterium
GGCGCGGGTTTCCAGATTGGGACCTGCTACAGCCACGTAAACACCTTTTTGCACTTTAATCTTTTCTTCCAGTGCCACCTCTTCGGCGATGGCAATTAAACGCTGGCTGTACGGTTCGCTCATATCTGGAAAGCGGGGACCCAGTTCATCATCGTTAGGGCCAATGAGGGGATTATCCCCCAGCAGATTGATGTGGTCGTCCATAATCATCAAATCGCCCTTGCGGAAGAGGGGATTCATTCCCCCGGCAGCGTTGGAAATCACCAGATACTGCACTCCCATAAACTTCATTACGCGGATGGGGAAGGTGATTTGCTTCATGGAATAGCCTTCGTAATAATGAAACCGTCCCTGCATGGCCATCACCGTTTTCCCGGCCAGACGCCCGAAAATCAGCTTCCCGGCGTGGGTCTCCACCGTAGAAACCGGGAAATGAGGGATGTCTGCGTAGGAAAGTTCCACCTCTTTTTCGATATGGGTGGCCAGATCACCCAATCCCGTACCCAGCACAATGCCCACCTCCGGGCGAAGGCTGGTATGTTTGCGCAAATACGCCACCGCTTCTTCAATTTGTTTCCGTAATTCGCTCATGGCTCCTCTTGTGTTTCATTCACTTCCCTGCTAATCTGGTAATTTACCCATTCCAGAATCCAAATCTCTATTTCATTTTCAAATGAATTTCTATTTTGTCTCTTTTTTCTGTTCCAGCTCTTTTTTCAATTTTTCCCGTTCTTTCTTAAGCTGCTCCACCCTTTTCTTTTCTTCTTCAATAATCCGCTGAGCTTCTCGCTCCACCCGAATGCGCTCGATAGCTTCCCGGCGGTCTTTTTCCTTACCGCGATAGGCAAAATAAATGCTGCCTGCAACCGCACCGGCACCGGCAACGAAATAGGGCGGGATTCCACCCACATCCGCATACCAGAATGGCAGCGCCACCACCAATCCGGCAGCTCCACCCAACACCGCACCTCCCAGCGCGTAACCCCAGGTGTTGTAGCTCTTTTTATTTTTTTGAATTTCCGCCTTGCTGATGGGATAAGCCTGGTAGTCGAACACCTGGTCGGTAGGTTCCACACGCACCACATCTCGCACTGCAATCTGGTGTTCCTGATGGTCTGCCCCGGAAATATAGGTAATGGTATTGGCATCACGATTTTTAATCACCACCGTCTCGCTGGTACCATCGCGTTTAACCAGCTTTACCGCCTGCTCTTTCTGCAGCGTACCTACCGTTAATTCCTGGTGCGATGCACACCCCCAGAGAAGTACAAACACCAACAACAAAATACCCCGGTTCCAGATTTTCTGTTTCATTGCATCCCTCTCTATTTTTTATCCCGTTTTTTCTCCAGATTTTGAATCAATTCATCAATTTGAATGCCCCGCTTGAAAAACTCGTTGATGTCTTCATCTTCCATCTTCTTTTTGGGTTGTTTTTTCTCTATTTG
>JALWDQ010000261.1:0-4502 GCA_027039625.1 Calditrichia bacterium
ATGAAGAACATGGTGGGAATCCCTTCGATATGGTAATCGTTAAAGGAACGATCGTCGTGGGCAATGGCTACGGGATAGTGCATTTTGTGCCGTTTGACGAAATCTTTAATCAGTTTGATTTCCTCATCGGGGCTCACCTGACCTTTGCGCTGGATATCGTCACTGTATTGCCCGTACAAACGGGTGTAACCGATTACCACCAGTCCCTGTTTGTGCAATTTATCGTACTGCTCGACCAGCACGGGAATGATGGAGCGGCAGGGATTGCACCAGGTGGCCCAGAAATCAATCACCACGGCTTTCCCTTTCAGATGACTTAACTTGAGCGGTTTGGAATTGACCCAGGTTTTAGCAAACAACTCTTTCGCCGGTTTACCCAGCATGTTGGTGATTTCCAGAGTGGAGTTGAGGCTGCCCACATTTCCCGTTGGCGCCAGTTTGTTAATGCCTTCCTGCAGAATCTTCTTGGATTCTTCAATTTCGCCGCGCTGGCGAGCCAGAGCTGCCAGATTCTCGTAAATGTAGGGCAGATAACGCTGCCACTGAATAGGCAAACTTTCCGCTTCGATAATCTGTTTACTGTACTTCTCGCGGTCTTTATCATCCGGAGCACTGAAGGCAAAATTAAAAATCACATCGTAGTAGTTCTTACCGGATTGTAACATGGGTTCAATTTCCTTAAACAGTTTCAGGGCTTCGTCCATTTTCTCCGTGCCCAGCAGAATTCTTACCTTTTCAAATTTTGCCTCGTTCGCCAGGGGTGAGTTTTTAGCGATGAGTGCATCCACTTTGGCCTGGGCATCCACGTAGCGCCGCAAATCCACCAAAATCCGGGCACGTTCCAGTTCCAGAGCATCAGTGGATTTGGCATCGCGATATTTATCCAGTAAGGCGTTTAAATCGCTCTGGTATTTCCCTAATAGTTGTTGATACTGCATCTGGCTGCGAACGGTTTGCAAATCCTTGTCAAACTTATCGCTTAACGCCTGATACTCCTGCGCCATTTTCTTGGCTGCATCTCCACCGGACTGGCAGCCAATTGTCAGAACAAGTGCAATCACCAAAAGTCCAACTAATTTCTTCATTGTTTCTCCTTAACTTTAAATGAACCTAATCAATTTATTATTTTCATGCCGTAGCTAATTCCTTATATTAATCTTTAAATATAAGGGATAAATTTCAGATTATCAAATTCTTTGATAACAAGATTTTTAAATGTTTCAATTTCCTAGATAAAGAGGCGGTGTAAAAATACCCTGTCATAAAAATATTCTTTACTTAACCTTGGAACCGTACAATTTGTATAGAAATATTTAATTCAGGCAGAAAGACAAATACCAACAGGTTTTTCCGTGAAAACAGGTAGCCCCACGGTTTCACATCACGGATGCCCGGCATTCCCTGGAATCACCGCAATAAAAAACTGTATATGAAACGTAACCTGACTAAAACGCAAGCATCATACGTTCCTAAGCCGGATGCTTCTAAGGCACGGCGAGAACTCTCCGAGGACTTTTGGGAGGAACATCCTTTTGCCAGGATTTAACGATACCTGAATTATAAATAGGAGTTAACAGATGACACATTCCATAGACGAAAAAACACGCTCACTCATTATTCAATTTCAACGGAACGAGTTAACGGAATATTACACTTACCATGCTCTGGCTAAACGTGTGGAAGGGAAGAATCAGAAAATTCTCCAGAAAATTGCTGAGGACGAAAAAAGACATTACAACGAGTGGATAAAGTACAGCGGAGTAAAAGTAAAGCACAGCCGGTTCCATGTATTCCTGTACCGCATTATTGCAGCGATTTTTGGACTCACGTTTGCCATTAAAATGATGGAACGGAATGAGCAGGAAGCGGAGAAAAATTACCAGTACGTGCAACAACAGATTCCGGAAATTGCCCCGATTATTCAGGACGAAATGGAGCACGAGAAGCTGCTGGTGAATATGATCGATGAGAAACGCATCGAATATATTGGCTCCATGGTGCTGGGGCTAAATGACGCCCTGGTGGAATTAACCGGTGCGTTGGCCGGATTTACCCTGGCCATGCAAAATACTCATCTTATCGGTACCGCCGGTCTCATTACCGGAATTGCCGCTTCCCTTTCCATGGCCGCTTCGGAATACCTCTCGCAAAAATCGGAAACCAGCGAAAAAAGTCCCTTTTCTGCCGCCCTCTACACCGGTTCCACCTACATCGTTGCCGTGATTTTGCTGGTGCTTCCCTTTTTCCTGGTGAACAGCTATTATCTGGCGATTGGCATTACCCTCACCCTGGTGATTCTGATTATCTGGCTATTTTCTTACTTTGTCTCGGTGGTGCGGGAAATTTCATTTAAACGCTTTTTTGGAGAAATGGCGGGCATCAGCATGGGGGTGGCGCTTATTTCGTTTGGTATTGGCTGGCTGGCGCGTATTTTACTGAAGATTGAAGTGTAAAATTCCTCCGGAGCGAGAGCACTTTTTCAGTTACGTTCCGATTTCCCCAAGCCATTCGATGAACCACGGCCACCTTTTGTTTTTGCAGGAAATATGGGAAGAAAGGTATTTTCGAGGAGTAAATGGGTTCACCCGGTACTGCGGAAAGGTTATGTGAAGTGGTTCAATAAAATACAGAACAGCTAAACACCCGATGCCTGAATCTTCGGGAAAATGGGAAACTTTATTTTCATCTGCCGTCCATTGAAGGAAACAAATTTGTAGTCTGGATTTAGAACCAATTCACCCAAGCGAATCTGTAATTCAAAAATAAAAAAGCTGTGTAAAAATGGAAAATCAAAAACCGACATTTCTCCACGTGTCCCGGTTCCATGGGTCGTGCGGTTAAAGAAATTCCATTTTTACACAGCACAAAACGGTTAAAAATTATTTCAAAAGCGTCATCTTGCGGGAAACCACCCGATTCCCCACCTGCAATCGGTAAATGTACACCCCACTGGCTACGGATTGTCCCTGCTCGTTGGTACCGTCCCACACCAGGGAATATTTACCTGCACTTAGTGGCTGATGGAGCAACGTCTTCACCACCTCGCCCAGAGTGTTGTACACCGTCAGTTGCACCATCCTCTTCCGAAGCCCCTTGATTTCGAAATCGATGTGGGTTCGGGGATTAAACGGGTTGGGGTAGTTCGGGAAAAGCCGGAAATCCTCCGCCAGCGGCATTTCATCCTCTGTTTGAATGGCAGAGGGGATATCGAAGTATTCAATCACCCGCGCCATAATGGTATCCCGCACCGAGGCCGGGTAGAAGGTTTCGAAAGGAACCGCCAGGTACACTATTTTCCCGGGATGTACCCCCTGCCCAAAAATTCCCGCATACTGAATTCCGGCACCGCCATAGGTAGAAGCCGGGAATCCGCTGTACACCAGACACTGGGAAGAACCGTCGATGGGCTGGATGCCATCAGGGTAATCCACATTGTAGGTGCCGTGGGTTCCGTTGTCGAAATGCATGCTGCTCAAACCGTGGAAAATGCCAGCGGGATCTCCATCCGTGGTGTAGGTAGGTACGCGATCCATCACGTAGCTGGCTTTCAGGTAAGTGCGGTAGAATTGCTTATCCGCGGTACTTCCCTTTTGCACCAGGTCGTACCCAATTTCCGAACCGGAAACAAACAACCGTCCGCCGTTCTCCAGATAACCGGCTACCAGGGTTTGCTCCACACTGTTGAAACTCTCGTCTGCCGTGCCCTCTTCACCCAGAATCCAGATTACCACCCGGTAGTGGTTCAGGCTAATCTGGTTGTCCTGTACGGCTTCGTTGCTGCAGGCATCGAAAGCGTAGCCGGTTTTAACTACCGAAGGAGCGTACCGTTTAATAAAATCGAAAGTATTCACTGTACCGCTGGTGCGGTCGAATCCATTCACAATCAGGATGCGCACCGTTTCGGTTGTGGGTTTCACTCCCAGCACCTCGGTGGCGCTGCTCTCGCCATTTCCATTCAGAGCCGTGACTTTGAAGTAGTAAACCGAATCCTGCGACAGGTTGCTCAAAGTAACTTCCGGGGAGGGGAAATCCATCACTGCTGTAAAATTGGTACCATCGGTGCTCTGGTACAGGCGGTAGCTGGTGGCTCCCACTGCGGAGTTCACCGCTACTTTCACTGCTCCGTTGCCCACATTAGTGACCCGGAAATTCATCGGCTTTAACGGCGGGGCAGAAGAGCCAAAGGCATTGGCAATCGCTGCTTGCAGCTCCTGGCGCTGCCCATCGTAACTTAACGCCCAGATGGCAATTCCTTTTAAATTCTTCTGATTTACCAGATCAAACTTCAGGGCCAGACTCAGGCTGTCGTCGTACCATCCCTGGTTCCAGTTGCCATCGTTGTATTTGTACCAGGGCGTCTGGGAGTTGGTATCCCACAACCGCCCGTATTGCAGAGCGTTGGAGTAAGCCGTACTGTAAAAAATGGCCGTTCCCGTGCCCAGGGTGGGCGATGCTAATCCACCATTCGCCGTCGGCCATTCAAAACCGTAAAAGGGGACGCT
>JALWDQ010000262.1:0-2289 GCA_027039625.1 Calditrichia bacterium
TGGATCTGGCCGGGACTCGCTTTCAGTCCCTGGACGACCTCCTTACTTACTGCTACCGGGTAGCTTCGGTGGTGGGACTGATGAGTATCCAGATCTTCGGATACCGCGATCCACGGGTTCGGGAATATGCGGTGAATCTGGGAATTGCTCTGCAACTCACCAACATTCTGCGCGATGTGGGAACTGACGCGGAAATGGGGCGGGTGTACATCCCGCTGGAGGATCTGGAAAAATTCGGAATCACCGTAGAAGATATTCTGAATAAACGCAATCATCCCAATTTTATTGAATTGATGAAATATGAGTATCGTCTGGCTCGCCAGTATTACGACAAAGCTTCACGTTCCCTTCCCAATACCGAACGCCGCAATATGCTCCCTTCCCAGATTATGAAAAACATCTATTTTCACCTCCTGAAATTGATCGAAAAAAACCATTTCAATGTTTTGTATCACAAAATTGAATTACCCACGTTTGTTAAATTGTCAATAGCGTTTAAAACGGTGCTGCGAGAGTCTATTTTAAGCCTGTGATGCCGGATAGCTCAGATTACGCAGAAACTCACAAACAGAATTAAGCAGTGCCAGTGGGTGGAAATAACGTACGTGTAATGCAGATTAAAAGAGGAATGTCAAGGCGATTTTTCCGCATTTTGAGAATAAAAATGTGTACCGTTTTTGTTCTCTTTATTAAAATGGGTAATTTTCTAGGAATGTGTAATTCTCCAGGGTTTGGAAGATTACACTATTCAGGACGGAATTGTAAGTAATTTCTTTATTTCGGAAGATTGAATGGGCTTGAAGTGGGTTAAAAATTAAATGGTTCATCTTGGTTAAAAGAAGAAATTTTTTATGAATAGGGAAGTGGTGATCCTGGGAGGAGGTATTGCTGGACTTTCGGCTGCAATCCATGCCATTATTAAAGGATTACGACCCATCGTTCTGGAAAAAAATCGCCATGCGGGAGGGCGCCTGCGTTCCTTTGAAAGCCCGGATATTAAACGCACCCTGGATAATGGGCAGCATGTCCTTTCCGCTGCTTACACCGAAACCATTCAACTGCTGAAGACCATTGGTACCTATCAAAAAATCTATTTCCAGAAAAATTTCAATTGTTTATTCCTCCAGGATCCGCGCCACCGTTTCATTTTCCGCGCTGTAAATCTTCCCGCTCCCCTCCATTTTTTTATTCCGCTCATTGCCCATCGCAAACAGACTCAGATAGAAACCAGAGATTACATTAATTTTGTCCACTCAAAGTTTAAGATACCGCAAAAAAAACTGGAAAATATGACGGTTTCGCGATGGCTGGAACTCACCCAGCAGAGCGATGCCATTCGGGAATTTTTATGGAAACCGTTTACACTGGCAATGCTGAATACACCCATTCAGGAAGCTTCTGCCTCCCTGTTGCTGAGCGCTCTTAAAAAATCGTTCCTTCATTCCCGAAAAAATGCCCGGCTGGGCCTGCCACGGGATTGGCTCTCGGAAATTTTTATTCATCCTGCTATTCGATTTATCCAGTCTCATGGGGGGAGGATTCATTTTTCCAAACAGGTGCAAAAAATAATCTTCCGGCAGGATCGTATTACCCATGTAGTCACCCGCTCCGAACAAATCGATACTCCCTGGCTCATCTCGGCTATTCCTCCCTATCAATTATACGAAGTGCTGGATTATTCCATCATTCCCCCGCTGGTTGAACTCAAAGAAATTACCCGCCTTTTAAGGTGTAGCCCCATCATCACCATTAATATTTTTCTGAAAGAACCCATTCATACTTCTTTTCCCATTGCTCCCATCATGTCTCCTCTGCAATGGATCTTTCCCCATCCCGTGCAGCAAAAGGAGGGCGAGTACGGATATGCCATTGTGAGCAGCCACGCTACTTCCTGGATCTGGCGAAGTCATCGGGAAATTATAGAAACCGTGAGGTACGAGTTTCACCGTCTGTTTGGTTACGATTTACTGGAAAAACATGGACTAAAGATGTTCAAGATTATTAAGGAAAAGCGGGCTACCATTCTTCAATCGCCGGTATTTACCAGAATGCGTCCGGAAACGCAAACGCCGATAGGGAATTTCTTCCTGGCCGGGGATTGGATCAGTACCGGACTTCCTGCAACTATCGAAAGCGCCGTGTTAAGTGGCCGCCGTGCCGTGGAAGCCATTGTGGAACATCTGAATAAAAAATGATTTCCAAATCCCAAAAAAACAAACAACAAATTCCAAATCCCAAATTCCAAATCCCAAACAACAAATCCCAAATACCAAATACCAAATAACAAAA
>JALWDQ010000262.1:2299-4500 GCA_027039625.1 Calditrichia bacterium
GAGCCTACAAAGAGGAAAGAGGAAGAATGAAGAGGAAACCTCATAATTGAATTCATGCTCCCTTTCTCCCACCTTCCATTCATACCTCCCATTTACCTTATTGACCCAACAAACCCTATTCACCTTATATACCCTATTCACCCTATTCACCCTATTTACCCTATTTACCCTATTTACCCTATTTACCCTATTTACCCTATACACCCTATACACCCTTTCCCCTCAAGAGCCCCTGCAACTATGCAAAAATCAGAAATTTTATTTCAGCTTGATTTGAATTTATTCCAAAATTTATTTTGCAAGTTCAATAGTGGACAATGTACTTTATTTGAATGAATGGAAGGGAAATTTACATGGGGACACTCCTGAAACCGTTTGAACTGATGACGGCTGAAGATTATCGGGAATTGGGATTGAAGTGCGGGCTGGAAATCCACCAACAATTGCTTACCGAAAAAAAGCTGTTTTGTCGCTGTCCCGCCGGAAAATATAGCGAAGAATACGATGCGGAAATTCTGCGCCACATGCGTCCCACGCTCTCTGAATTGGGCGAATACGATGGTACCGCATTGATGGAATTTAAAACGCGGAAAAATATTATTTACCGCATCAATCACGAAACGGTTTGTACCTACGAGATGGACGACACACCACCCTTTGAGATAAACCAACAGGCGCTGGATATTGCTCTGGAAATTGCCATGCTGCTGAATTACAACCTGGTGAGTGAAATCCACATCTCCCGCAAACAGTACCTGGATGGCAGCATACCAACGGGATTTCAGCGCACCACGATTGTGGGAGTGGATGGGTGGATACCGCTGGGCGAGCGGCGGATCGGGCTCATCCAGCTTGGCCTGGAAGAGGACGCCTGCCGGGAAGTCTCGGACGTGGGACACGAGCGCATCTACCTTACCGATCGGCTGGGAATGCCGCTCATCGAGATGGTGACGCAGCCGGATATGCACACTCCCCAGGAGGTGGCGGAAGTGGCAAATTTACTGCGCCGCCTGGTGCGCAGTACCGGCAAAGTGCGTACCGGCATTGGCGCTGCCCGGCAGGATGTCAATGTCAGCATCAACGGGGGAACCCGCATCGAAATCAAAGGTGTGCCACGCATCCCGCTGATTCCTCTGCTTATTTATAACGAAGCGCTCCGGCAGTACTCTCTGCTGCAAATTCGGGAGGAACTCCACCGCCGCGGTATCACCGAGCAGACCTTCCGCCACACCAGCGCCCAGGTCACCCAGTTGTTAACCGGAACATCCTGGGATCCCATCCGTCGGGCACTGAAGCGTGGAGAAAAAGTGTTTGCTGTGAATCTGCACGGGTATCTGGGAATTCTCAGCCATCCTACCCAGAGCGGTAAGGTATTTTCCAAGGAAATTTCCGATCGGGTACGGGTTATTGCCTGCCTCACCCGTTTGCCCAATATCCTCACCTCCGAGAGCACAGAAGAGACCATCGACAGCTTTATGTGGAAGAAAATACGCAATGCGGTACGGGCACGCAGCAACGATGCCATCATTCTGGTGTGGGGGAACGATGAGGATGTGCGCACTGCGGTGCAGGAGATTGTCATCCGGGCGCGGGAGGCAACCGTTGGAGTGCCCAGCGAAACCCGGCAGGCGCTGGCGGATGGCACCAATGGATTCGAACGCATACTACCGGGGCCCGACCGTATGTATCCCGATACGGATTTACCTCCGCTGGAAATTACCAGCGAACGCATCGAGCGCATTCGCCAGCAGGTGCCGGAACCGGTGTGGGTACGCGAAGAAAAGTACCGCAAAATGGGATTGCCCGAACATCTGGTGCAGCAGATTGCTGCTTCTCCCCGCGCTCCCATGTTCGAACGGCTAACCCAGCAGTTTGCCATTGCCCCGGTGCAAATTGCCCGGATGCTTTTCGAAAAAACCGTTGCCTGGCAGCGAGCCGGGCTTCCGGTGGAACAGATTAAGGAAAGTACCTGGAAGCAATTTTTTACTGCGGTGCAGCATCAGCCTGCTCTGCTGGAAGTGAGTGATGCCATTTTCGCGGCTTTGCTGGAAAATCCGGAAACGTCATTATCCACCATCCTGGAGCAATACCCTCCGGCAAATCCCGACCGGAAGGAAATTCAGCAGGACTTCCAGTCTGCTTTATCTAAAATGAAAAACAAAACCGAAATCCCGGAGAAATTGTACCGCTTTTCCATGCGT
>JALWDQ010000263.1:0-4499 GCA_027039625.1 Calditrichia bacterium
TGAAGAAACTATCCTGCACACCCTGCAAAATTTCCCTTCGTACCGCAACGGTGGGGAGAAGAGGGAGCGATTTTATTCTTCTCAATGAACCAAAACCGCCCGCTTCTCCCCACTATCGGGTGAAGGTTACTCCTTCCCGGAATTAAAAGGGCACCGTTTCCTCTTCCGAACTCACCCTGGTATGCAGCAGATGTTTTAAATGGTGATCCCACTCCAGATGAGGGTTCAATTCCAGGGCTATCTGCAATTCCTCACGCGCTTTTTCTTGCTCGCCGTTTTTCAAATGGAAGAACACCAGCAGATAATGGGCTTCGGCGTAATCGCTTCCGTATTGCTGTAATTTTTGCTGGATGGCGGCCCGGAAGTAATGTTCCGCCTCACTTAAATGATTGCGCTCCAGCTCAATCTTGCCCAGTTCCAGCAAAATTTTGTGTTTGCTTTTCCGGCTGCGTTTGAGTGCCCGGTGTAAATCGTCCACCGCCCGATTCACCTTCCCCATGGCCAGATGCGTTTGTGCCCGATCCATCAGGATGTAATCGAATTGTCGGAATCGGAGTGCTCTGTTGTAGCTCGCCAGTGCCTTTTGATATTCGCCCATCCGGTGGTAAATGCGCCCCTGCAAATCCAGCATGTACGGCTGCGGAAAACGAGGATGCAGAGCTTGCTCCAGCGATTTCAGCGCGGCGGAGTATTCCCCTAAATGCGTCTGGGCTTTGGCCAGTTCGTACAGTTTATGTTCCCGATCGGTATAGCGGCGATCGTCCAGTTCCAGTACGCTGCAAAATAGGGAATAAGCCTTCTGGTATTCTTTTAATGCCAGTAACACTTTGCCCAACAGGAACAGCACCCGGATGTATGTTTTGCGGTTGCGCTTTAAAAATCTTTCGTCCACACTGCTCTCGTACACCTGACGAGCCCGAATCAGGGCGTTTTTGGCCTTTTTCGCTTTGCGGAACCGGTAGTAGGCGTATGCCAGGCGGTACAAACAAACCAGATAGTTGGGATGCAGGCGCAGGGCTTGCTCGAACCAGTGGATTGCTTCTTCCCACTCCTGTCGCTGGTAGAAGACGTAGCCCAGGGAATAGAACGGTTGGGCACGGTCGGGTTCAATCTCGATCCAGCGGCGGTACAGTGCTTCCGCTTCCGGGAGTTTCTTCAACTGAGTGTAGGCAAATCCCAGGCTGCTAATGGCTGCCGGGTCGTTCCACAATTCGCCCCCTTCCACGCACAGCGGCTTTAACAAATTCACAATACCCGGCCAATTATTGACTTTCTCTAACGCCTTAATTTCTTCATTTAATCTTTCCATAGAATGTAACGTGTCGAACATAATTCCCTCCCTTTAATTGCAGGTTAATGCATTTAGTTTATTTACACCCCGCAGGGTTTTCTCATAATCCGGGAAACAAAGTTTCCGGAACGGGCAATACTGGCAGCGCTCTTTCTGAAACTGCACCGGAATTCCGTTTAGGGTAAGCCCCTTTTCCACCCGGGAGTGGAAATCCTGCAGCTTTTTCACCGATTTTTCCAGATAGCCCCGGGAGAGGGCATCCAGTTCGGAATCGTAGGGCAGTTCCATCCCTTCGCCCCGGTTCAGGTGGAAGTTGATTAACCGTACCTGCGCTGGCGGAACGTGGTACAGGTTGCAGACGAGATGCCCGTACACACTAAGCTGGAGCAGGTGTTTCTCCCTCTGAAAGTCCGAGAGCTTCCAGTCGATAACCACCAGGCGTTGCCGGTTTTCGCGGTAAAGTAAATCCAGTTTTAGCCACACTTCTGCCGCTCCGGCGGGGAGCTGAACTAAATTTTCCTTCGAGAGAAGGTCTCCGGGTGCCAGATGGCGCAAATCCTGGAACAAAGTCGAGCGGTAGAAGTGCCAGAGCGCTTTTTTGATTTTGCGATAGAGATGCCGCACCGCAGCGTCTTCCAGGCGAATGTTGTACACATCCTCGAACAGCACGGTGAAATAGGGATGATTGTCCCTCTGGAACAGATAGCGTTGCTCCCGGGAGAATTGTAAACAGTGCTCCAGGTACTTCCATGCTCGGTGAATGGCTGCCTCCAGCGGAGCGGGAGAACCCACCAGCATCTCGTCAATCAGGCGCGAAATTTCCGTGTGCAGGATACGCCCCACCAGCATGTGGCGGTTGATTAGCTTCCGTAGAAACAGAACGTTCCGCCGCAACTCCTCGTCCAGTACTCCCTCCTCCAGTTGTGGCACGATGTAGTGGAAATAGTACTTGCGCGGGCACTGACGATAGCTGGCATCCCGGCTAAAAGACCAGGTTACTTTTTTAATATTGACCCGATTGAAGATACTCCCTCCTTATTTTTTACTGTGTATCGAACAACCCGCTAACGCTCCGAGACTTTCGTAACAGAAGAGCTCGTAATCGGAGCCCCGGGATTGCCCGGATGGTTTAATTTTTGAATTTTAGACCATTTTTCTTTGTGTACCTCACAGTAACCGGATACTGGATAAATCCAGCGTGCGCGAAATCCCAATGTTCTTTTTCCAGCAGCAGATAGGTGTCGGTATCCGTACGGTAAACGAGTTTCGGCTGGTAATAGCTTTGCGCAAGATGCTCCAGGATCACAGAGTTCAGTTGAGCCTCATTGTGAACCACGTACAGGCGGTCGCGCCTATCTGGTACTTGAATCCAGACTAATCGTTTGTTTTTCATCACCTCCTTTCTATGGTTTTTAGTCAAATTTGAAACTGGCTCCCATGCCTACAAAACTTACGTCAATGGATTTAATTTCGTCGGACCGGCTGATGACCACGAATACCACCGCAGCAGCCACGGCTACTCCTGCTGCAATAATTGCGATATTTTTAGCTGTTTCCCAGAACGAGGAACCTTCAGATTTTTGCTGCCGGGGCTTCTGTGTGTGTTGGGTGTTTTTCCGAATAGTGTCTTTTGTTTTTTTCTCCTTATTTTTATTCAAATAGAATTGGTTTCCAATTTTTAGGGCAATCTCGTGAGCAAGTTCCACCGTTTCTTTGTCAACAACCTCAGCATGAGTTTGATGCCAGTATATATCTGCATTGACTTCTATTGCTAACTTTTGAGCATTCGCAGCGGCTTCCTTTGCTAACTTTTGAGTTTCCTTATTCGTAGCGGCTTCTACGGCTACCTTGTGAAGTTCCTCGTAATTGATTAAAGAATAGATTTGTCCTGTGTTTATTTTAAACATGTCTTTCATTTTTGCCTCCTATTTTTAAAATAAATGGAATTATCCCGGTGACTTAATTATTGTGAACAACCTACTGTTAACAAGAACTTTCTTTGCCGTTATCACCCCCTTTCCCTGATTTTGGTTAAATTTCTTATATTATCCCGAGACATTGTGCGAATAAATTCCTCTATTTTCTGGCACACCTTGATAATTATTTGCGCTTGAACGGTGCATGGGGTAAAAAGAGCGTCTATTATCGTATTCCTACACGAATTACCGAAACAGTGTTTTTAAAATCGATATTTTTGAATTTCAGCATCAGTTTTTGCAATCGCCAGAAAGGTTTCTTATTCACCCCGAACCACTCTTCCAGCCACTTGATAGTTCTTTTTTTAAGTAGGGCAATTTCGACATAATTGTATCCTACACTAATAGCGGTTCCTAATAAGGGTATGATTTTTCCCGCGATTTTCTCTTCCGATATTTCTAACCCTACATGGCGTTCTATCATGGACTTAATCTGTTTCACAATTTCTTTACGCAAGGCTTTGCGTATGAGATTACGAACGGCCTTTCTGCTCATCCTCATCCCTGCTATTACCAGTATTTTTTTCAATCCCGAATATCGTGGCATTTCAACTTTAAAAATTGGAACCAGAACTTCCCATGGCACTTCGTTCTCGTTGCGGAAAAAGGTTGGGTCGAGGATATAAATAATCTGAACCACCAGCTGGATTTTGATGTCCAACAGCATCTTTGCTTCTGCCATTGCTAAATGAGGTGCGAATGGTAAATTTGCCGGAAGACTTAGAACTGCTCCAATACCCATTGCTTTATTTTTAGCTTTCCAGGTTACCTTTTTTATTAATTCATCGTTCGTGGCATTAGGAAATCTCTGTCGCAGGTATTTCACATATTCCTTTTCATTTTTCACAGTTCGTTTTAACTTATCTGCCAGCATTTTTAGAATTACATCATTTTCTTCCTGGGTTATTCTTTTAGTTTTGAACATCATGCCCTCCCTTGTTTTTAATTTTTGTGGCGAATTTTTTTAGTCCATTTACGATTTCGGAACACGGTTTTCATTACTCTGGTACGGGATTCAATCACTACAACCAGGCCTTCCAGTTTTTCTGCCAATTTCCCGAAGCGTTTTGCCTGGCGTTTACCCATGAAAAAGTAGAGGCTGTTTTTAGCCCAGATTTTCTGGCCGTATTGCAGTGCCAGCTCCACCATCTCGGTGGTAATCCCCCGCTGGCTCATGCGGGTTAGAAAGTGAGTGGTTATGTAAAATTGAGTATTGAAGATTAGACCTCCTT
>JALWDQ010000264.1:0-4498 GCA_027039625.1 Calditrichia bacterium
CCATCCCTGGCATCCCGATCCCGGACGCCGTTTCAATCCCGTAGCGGTGGATATGGCCGAAGCGTACGAAATGATGGTGGGTAATCGCCCCGCCTACCTCGTTGCCACCATCGAAAAACAGCATCGCATTTTGTGGGCGGCCTATGGAGAGCTTCGGGCGGTGACCGTTGCCGGGATTCGCGAAGTGGATAAACGAATGAGCCAGACCGTGACCCCGGCAGATGTACTCGTTGTGTCCTCCGGTGGCTTCCCCAACGACGAGTCGCTGTACATTGCCCAGCGGGCACTGGAGCTTTCCAAAAATGCCGTTAAACCGGGTGGGGACATTCTTTTTCTGGCCGAGTGCCGCCACGGCATTGGGCCGCGCGCTTCCCGGAAAAATTTCTACGACCTGCTGGCGCAACCCCTGGACACCGTACTGCAATTGCTGGAGAAAAAGTACGTCCTCTATTCCCATAAAGCATACAAATTTGCCCGCCTCATTCAACGGATGCACACCATTGCCATGTACACCGCCCTGGAGCGGGAAACCGTCGAAAAAATACATTTGCAATATACATCCGACCCGCAGTATTTTATCGACAGTTTGTTACACAAGAACCCGGATTTAACGGTAAATATTGTGAACGATGGAAATAAAATTGCCATTCACGGAGACCACAGCCGCTCGCTTTGATGCGCTGTATCAGTACCTCCATCGAAAATATCAACTGGTGGAACATCAGATTACCATCGATTCTCACCTCCTGCGCATTTATTCGGTAGGGGACATCGATCGTCTGGTGGATGAGTTGATTCTCAAGCATCCCGATGATATTGAGTTGAAGGACGAACGCTTGCCTTACTGGGCGGAAATCTGGCCGGCGGCGCGAGCACTGGCGCAATACCTGGTGCAGCATCCCGAAACCGTGCAGGGGCAGGAGTGCCTGGAGATTGGTTGCGGGGTGGGATTGGTGGGAATTGTGGCTCGCCAGCTGGGTGCCCATGTGATGGTGAGCGATTATCAGGAGGATGCCCTGCGCATTAGCGAACTGAACTGGTTGGTTAACGTGCAGGAAGTACCGGAAGCGGTTCTGATGGATTGGCGCATCCCGGAACTCCCCCGGCAGTTTCCGGTAATTCTGGCTTCGGATGTGGCTTATGAAGAGCGGTTTTTCCTGCCGCTTATCGCAGCCTTTCGGCGGTTACTGCAGCCCGGGGGGCATGTTCTTTTAAGTGAACCCAACCGCCAGATTGCGCGCAAATTCTTCGAGCTGTTAATTCAAGAAGGATTTACTTACCGGAACGTGCAGATTCCGGTGGAGGTGGAGGGGAAAACCGTGCAGGTGGGCGTGTACGATATTGTGAAATCCCCTGCATAAAAAGAACTGAAGAACGTTTAGAAAGACTTATGCGGGAAAGAAAAAATTCATTTCGGAGAGGCTATGCATAAGACGTTTTTTCGAGGAACCCGCTGGTTTGTGGTGCTGGCGTTGTTGTCCTTCTGGCAATGCGCCGGGGTGCAGCGGCAGGCTCCGTACCGACTGGAAAATGAGGTGGCCAGCCGGAATATTCTGGTGGATTCGACCACCAGTCCCCAACCCGCCATGGAAGAGCTGGTTGCTCCCTACCGCCAGGAATTGAATCAAGTGATGGGGAAGATTGTGGGACATGCGGGTGTGGAATTGTATCGGAAGAAACCGGAAGGTCCCCTGAACAATTTCGTAGCGGATTTAATGCGCAGGCGGGCAGCGCTGGAGTTAGGGGATACTGTGCATATCGCCATTACCAACGTGGGCGGTTTGCGCACCAACATTCCTGCGGGGCCCATTACTCTGGGAAAAGTGTACGAAGTGATGCCGTTCGAAAACGAATTGGTAGTGCTGGATATGACGGGGTTGCAAATACTGGCGCTGGGCAAGCAAATTGGCGAGGTGCACGGTGAGTGTATTTCCGGCCTGCATCTGGAATTTATCGGTGATCGATTGACGAAAATTTTAGTGCTGGGAAAACCCGTTAATCCCGAAAAAATATATCGTGTGGTGACCACCGATTATCTCTCATCTCCCGGACGCCGCAAGTTGAAGGTATTAAGCGAAGCACCCCGGAAATTTTTAGGGGTCAAGCTGCGGGACGCCATTCTGGATGAAATCAAAGAATGGGATGCCCGCGGAGAACCCATCACCGCCCGGGTGGAAGGGCGAATTATTTTCCATGAGAAACCATCCAAATGAGGAAGAAAATTTCGATGAAAAAATGGTCTTATTTGCTTATTCTGGGATTAGCCGGGCTTTTTATTCTCCTGGGCTGTTTTAAGGAAGAGAATGGAACTCCCCGGCCCATTCCCGCTGATACCCGACAATTAATTTTAGTGATTACCCCTTCGGTCGATGCGAACCAGGGAACGCTGTACCGCTACCAGCGCCAGGATGCCGAACATCCCTGGATGCCGGTTGAAGACCCGTTTCCCGTAAGCATTGGGCGAAACGGTCTGGCCTGGGGCAGGGGACTGCATCAAATAGATGAATCGCAAATGTCCCTCAAAAAGGAAGGCGATGGAAAAAGTCCCGCCGGGGTATTCCGGCTGGGGACTGCTTTCGGGCAACTTCAGCCCGATTCGCTACCGGGACTTACCTACCCTTACCTCTATCTTCAGGAAGGGGTGGAGTGTGTGGATGATCCCCAATCCCGATACTACAATCAAATGGTAAATCGCGGCGAAGTGGATACAGTGGATTGGAAAAGTTCGGAGAAAATGTGGCATCCGGGAATCTGGTACCAGCTGGGTGTGGTGGTGGAACACAATAAATCCCCTGTTAAAAAAGGAGCCGGTTCCTGCATATTTTTGCACAACTGGAGTACTCCCGGAGAAACCACTGCCGGATGTACGGCCATGGAGCCGGAAAATTTACGCCGGATTGTTTACTGGTTAAAACAGCATTATTTCCCGGTGCTGGTGCAGCTCCCCAAAAATCTCTATCTTAATTATCAGGAAAAATGGAAATTACCAGTTGTACCGTAAACTGTTTTTAATAGGGTAGAGAGGGTGTGGTAAATTAGTTCTGTGTTGCTCCATTATCGGGGAAGAATTTACCGAATTTTAATGTGAGGTTTTACCCATGAAACGAAGAGATTTTCTGCGCACTGCCTTGATGGGAAGTGTGGCGTTGCAATTTCCGCACTTCTGGGTGAAGAAATCTTCCGCGGAGTTAGTACGCTTTCGGTTAACCATTTTGCAGACCAACGACACCCATTCCCGCATCGATCCCTTTCCCATGGATGGAGGGAAATATCAGGGGCTGGGAGGAATTGCCCGGCGCGCCACCCTGGTGGATCGCGTCATGGAGCAAAATCCTTACACACTGTTGCTGGATGCGGGAGATGCCTTTCAGGGAACCCCTTATTTTAACCTCTTTAAGGGGAAGGTGGAATACCAGACCATGTCCCGTTGCGGATATCATGTGAGTACCCTGGGGAACCACGAATTCGATAATGGGGTTGGTGCGCTGGTGAAAGCGATGGATTACGCCCGATTCGATTTTGTGAACTGCAACTATCGATTTGATGATACTCCGCTGAAAGATCGGATAAAAACGTTTGTGGTGCGGAAAGTGGGTCCCATTAAAGTGGGAATTACCGGTGTGGGGGTGGATTTTACCGAGCTGGTGGCGCCGCAGAATCATCGGGGAGTCACCTATCAAGAGCCGTTCAAACCGGTGCAATCTGTAGTGGATTATTTGCGCAAAGATCTGGGATGTTCGCTGGTGGTGGTGCTCTCGCATCTGGGATACAAACCCTGGGGAGGAAATCCCGGCGATACGGATCTGGCGTATAAGGTTAACGGCATCGATTGGATTGTGGGTGGGCATTCTCACACCTTCATGGAAGAACCGGATGTTATTCGCTCCCGGGGCGGATACACCACCCGCATTCTGCAAGTGGGATTTGCCGGAATTTACCTGGGGAAAACCGATTTTATTTTTGAAGGGGAAAAACTGGTGGCGGTGGAGAGCCAATCCTTTAAAGTGGACGAAACTCTGGCAGAAAAACCGGAGATTACCGGGAATCTGCTGGGATAAGGAAAAAGGGCAAATGACAAACTCCAAATTCCAAGTTCCAAAGAGTGGTTTCCCAAAAAAAACACGACGTCCAAATTGAACCTTTTAGGGAACGCAGCGAGCGCAGCGATTTTCCAAGGGATGGTGAAATAAAAATCCCGGTTAGCTAATAATCCGGGTGCTCCGCGCTCAGGTGGCAGATGGACGTGGAATCAACTCTTTAATGGCGTTAGAGATTCTTCGCTCCGCTGGCGCTCCGCTTAGAATGACAGGGGGGAGTGTCTTCTGTGTCTTTCCAAGGGATCAGTATCTGACCGTGTCTTCTGTGGTTTTAATTAAACCTTAACTCCGCCAAATTTACGTAATAGGTATGTCCATATTTAGTTTTTTAATCAGATTTTTGGTTTTGGAATTTATTTCAGCTAAATA
Source organism: Calditrichia bacterium (assembly GCA_027039625.1). Classification (GTDB taxonomy): domain Bacteria; phylum Calditrichota; class Calditrichia; order RBG-13-44-9; family RBG-13-44-9; genus JALXCH01. The sequence continues at coordinate 4,467 of JALWDQ010000264.1, forward strand.
CCATTGGCCGTTAATGTTCACTTTTTTTATTT
>JALWDQ010000265.1:0-4498 GCA_027039625.1 Calditrichia bacterium
GAATTCGTTCGCCAATTAGTCCCAGCTTTTAATCAGTTCCATCTGGTTGGTCAACAGAAGAAAATCGATAAAATAGCGGAGGTATTCCAGATGGCTGCGGGTAATCTGCAACTGATTTTCCGTAAGTGCCTGCTGTGCCGCCAGGTAATCCAGATTGGTGATGAGGCCCGCCTGGTAGTTTGCCCGGGCATACTGAAATGCCTTCTCGTTGATTTTCAGACGCTCCTGCTGCAACCGTATCAGGTGATGCAATTTTTGCAGTTTATCCCGCAAGTTGGAGGCTTGAATTTCCAGCTCCCTGTGCAGATGGTTTTCACGAAACTGCAATTCCCGCGCTTCAGCCTGGATTTTCTGGCGCTGGTAAGAACTCTTTCCCCACTGGTACAGAGGGAATCGCAGCCCCACCCCCACCAGCCAGTAATTTCCTTCGGCGGTAGGATCGCGATCCACCTGATAGCCTCCCCGGAACTGGAAAGAGGGGAAGAGGGTGGCTGTTACCTCCCGTTGCCGGAGCTGCTGCGCTCTTCTGCGAAATTCCAGCGCCTGCAACCCGGGATACTGGTTCAAATGGAAGGCATCCCAATCCACCTTTTTTTCCAGCGTATCCAGATTGATCCTGTAACGTTTGAGATGGAGGCTTCGATAATCGGGGAGGTTCATCAGGCGTGCCAGTTCTTGCCTCTGGTTGTCCCGTTCCATTTCTGTGGTTAGAATTTTCTCCTTCACTATCTCCAGGGCATTTCGGGTTTGTAACACATCCAGTTCGGTGCGGGTGCCCGCCTTCCAGAGTGCGCGGGAGACCTGGAGATGTTCCTGAAGCAGTTTCACCCGGGTGTTCAACAGCTCGATATTAATTTCCTTTTGTAAAATGGAAAAATATAGATGGCTGATGCGGCGAATGAGGTAGAGTTCCGTTTCCTGTTGGGAAGCCCTTCGGGCGCGTACCAGCTCCTGCGCTGCTCTGGCGCTCCCAAGCAAAGCAGCACCGGATTCCCATTCCAGCGTGCCGCCCACCAGTTGCTGGCGGAAATTGTACGGCTGGTAGAACAACTGGTCGTGCGCAAGCTCCCCGAAAATGTGCGGGAAATAGCTGGTGCGTTCTGTGTAGTATCGGTTTCGAGCACTCTCCACCAGTGCCGAATCCGCCTGCAACTGGTAACTGTGCTGCACTGCCTGTTGGATACATTGCCAGAGGGTAAAGAAGTCGTCCTGTGCAGCAACAGAAGACACAACCAGCAGAATCACCGCTCCCAGAAAATGTTTTATTCCGATTCCTGCATCATTTTTGTGATACATAATTTACTCCCGGTTTAAACAGAGTGCCGATTAAACCAGCGACCGCCCCTCCCCGGAAGTGAATCGGATCAGGGGCGTGCTCCTTCAGCCAAAACACCTTCCTATTTAAAATTCTGGTTTCCATTGGCTCAAATATAAGAAAAGTCCCGCAAAATAACCACTGAAACCGCTAATTTCGTCGGGAGTCCCTGAGCAATCCTTTGTTTCGCCAAAGTGTCGAAAAAGGTTCTTTCTGTAATACACAATTTCCCCCTATTTCTGATGATCCCTCACTTTTTTCTCACTCCGTGCCGGTTTTTCTATAGAATCCTTTCCCCGGTGTGCGCAGGAGAAGATAAAATGGGCAAAACCAGCAAAATAGGGAAGATTTTTTCCTCAATCTCTCTATCCCAATCATGCCTAGCGATCCAGTCTTTCGGGTACGGATTCAAATACCGCCGGGTGAGTGCCTCCAGCGCTTTTTCCTGGGAGTAAAATGTTTTACCTGCTTTCGTTTCTCCCAATTCCTCAGGAGGTAAATCATGGTGCATTGGAGTATCCTGAACTTTACCAGAGAATAATTGGTATTTTTAAACGAATCCAATTTCTCCTGAATATACACAATCCGGATGAAGAAATGATGAAGATGCTTGAGGGGAATTATCGCATATCCAGACATGCCGTCTGCTATTTAGAAGGGGTACATCGCTGTCGCCAGTTTGTTATCTGGAATTTGGGATTTGTGATTTGTCATTTGGAATTTTTTTTCTTGGAATTTGTTTTTTGGGATTTGGAATTTTTTATTTGATATTTGGTAATTGGGATTTGTTATTTGTTATTTGGAATTTGGAATTTCCCTCTTGCTGTTCGTAATTTTTGTTCATGATTTTTGTTTTGTTATGACTGAAGGTTTGTACGAATGTCCCGAACACCGTTAATCGGATACACTGTTGAACAGATTGCTCGATTGCTGGAACCGCTGGGAGAGCCCACGTATCGGGCAAAGCAGATTTACAAGTGGATTCACCATCAAAAGGTGAGTTCCTTTCAGGAGATGAGCAACTTGCCCAAAAGTCTGCGCCAGGAGCTGGAAGCGCATTTTACTCTGAGCACCTTCGAACTGGTTCGTCGTCAGGTGGCGCAGGATGGCACCGAAAAATATTTGTGGAAGTTGCAGGATGGGCGAATGGTGGAGAGCGTGCTGATTCCCGAGGCACGGCGCAACACCATCTGCATTTCCTCCCAGGTAGGATGTGCTCTGGGATGCAAATTTTGCGCTACCGGCGCCATGGGGTTCATCCGCAATTTAACCACCGGGGAGATTGTCGAGCAGGTGATTCGAGTTCAGCAAATGACTTCCCACCGCATCACGAACGTGGTGTTTATGGGCATGGGAGAGCCGTTTTTGAATTACGGTCGTGCCATTCAGGCAGCCCGGATTCTGGCCGATCCCGAAGGTGCTGCCATTGCCAACCGCCGCATCACCTTTTCCACCAGCGGAATCCCCCATAAAATTTACCGCTTCACTGACGAGAAACATCCCTACAGCCTGGCGATTAGTTTGCATGCTCCCAATCAGCAAATCCGCGAACAGATTATGCCCATGGCCAAAAAATTCCCACTGGATGATTTGCTGGAGAGTGTGTACTATTACATGCGCGCCGGTAAGCGCAATCGGGTGACGTTTGAGTATGTTTTGCTGGAAGGAATTAATGATGAGGTTCGCCACGCCCGGGAGTTAATTCGCCTGCTTTCCCCGATTCGGTGTAAACTGAATGTGATTCCCTGCAACGAAAATTATCTGGGATTTCGCCCCCCATCGGAAGAAAAAATCCAGCGCTTTGTGGATGTTTTAATGGATGCCCCGTTTACCGTTACCGTTCGTAAGAATCGGGGAGAAGAAATCACCGCCGCCTGCGGACAACTGGCGGTGGAGGTGAGTGAAGAGGTGAAATTCATTAAAATTTGAGATGGCAGTAACGATAGGGAAAATCCCAAATAAACAAATCCCAAATAACAAATAACAAAAAGCAAATTCCAAACCACAAATAACAAATCCCAAGTAAGAGATTCCAAGTATCAATATTCAAAAACACAAAATTCCAAGAGCAGCGCCAGGTGAATAAAAATTTTTTCAAAATCCCGTTAATCCTGTAAATCCTGTCAAAAAAATTCTTTTAATGATAGGGTAAAAAAATCATCTTGTCCCATTCGGAACGGGGATCATTTTCGCTGGAATCCAATTCCCACAAACAAGTTTGTGGGAATTCCGCGTACCGTCTCTTTCGGTACGGCTGTTTTTACCGACGGTTAATCAACCAATGCCGGGCATTAGAGATTCTTCGTCGTCCCGCTTGCGGGATTCCTCAGAATGACAGGAGGGAGGAAGCACAGCATTGTCAATCTGAGCGAATGAAAGGAGCGAAGAATCCCCATCGGATAAGGCAGGCGGAGCGGCATGAGATTCTTCGCTTCGCTCAGAATAACAGGTAGAGCGGAGCTGTCATTCTGAACGCTCGCCACAGGCGAGGGTGAAGAATCTCACCATTTGAATTTAAAACGACAACCTTTGCGTTCTTTGCGGTTAAATAAGATTAACCGCAGAGAACGCGGAGAATGCGCAAAGGACGCAATGAGAAAGGAAATTCCAAATCACAAATCCCAAACCACAAATTCCAAAAAATGATCAAAATCAGAAATCTTTTTCGTTGCGTACGTTGCGCTCGCTGCGGTTAATTTTTTTTGCGGTTAAATAAAATCAATCATATATTTAGAGATTCTTCGCTCCGCTGGCGCTCCGCTCAGAATGACAGGCTGGTGGGATTGTTTGAGAAACAAATGAATAAACTATTCGGTCAGTTTGTAAGCACACAGCCGATGTGAGATAATATTTCACCATCGGTGGAGTAGTGCCGTCAGCTTAAAGAATGGTTGGGAGGGAAATGTTTGAGCTTCGGGAAATTGAGGTTGAGATCATGAAATTTGTTTCCATTTTATGTGGGTTAGAAGATAAGAAGGTCGTTCTGGCATCCCAATCCCCGCGGCGAATTGAGATGCTTAAAGCGGTGGGATTATCCTTTGAAATATTCCCACCCCAGTACGAGGAACGCCTGCAGCCGGGGATGAGTCCGGTGGATTATGTGCGAAATAATGCCAGCGAAAAAGCCCACTGGGTAGCAGAGCACACGGATTACGATTTAATTATTGCTGCGGTTATGGTGGT
>JALWDQ010000266.1:0-1446 GCA_027039625.1 Calditrichia bacterium
TTCCCAGAAACTGTTCTTCAAATTGGAAAAAGAGGGTAACGATTGTAAATAGCGGATATCGTCATCGGTAAAGTGAAGGTTCAATAAATATTCCGTAACCTGCTGTAAACCGGCTGCCACCAGATAGGCACGGTTGTGGGGCATTTCCCGCACAAATACCTCAAACGTGGAACGGTGATTGTAGTTGTTCTCGAAGTATCCGGCAGCCATGGTGAGTTCATATAAATCAACAATCAAACTCTGATTGTACAAAGGTTGTTGCAATGGGGAGGTCATGGCTCGCTTCCGATGTTTTTTCTAAATTTCTTATTTATTGATCAATATGTCAAGATGTAAAATATTTCACGTTTTGTGGACCACAAATCTTGAATAAAACCGGGAAAATCGCTAAATTTCCGGTGAATGATTAGATAGGAGGAACGGGTATGTTTCGTAAATTCTGGTTGGCTATATTGGTTATAGGCGTTTTATTGGTGCAGTGCAGTAAAGCTCAAAAATCGCAAACAACGAAACAAAAGGGGGAAAAAGCCATGAGTCTGGTACTAAAGACGACCGCTTTCCAGGACGGCGAGCCCATTCCCGTAAAATACACTTGCGACGGCGCAGATGTCTCACCGGAACTTACCTGGGAAGGAGTACCGGAAGGCACCCGCTCCCTGGCGCTTATTTGCGACGATCCGGATGCCCCGGTGGGATTGTGGGTGCACTGGGTTATCTACAACATTCCGCCCGAAGCCACCGGACTCCCGGAAGGGGTGGACAAAAAAAGCGCCCGGCTCACCGGCAAACTGGAAGGTGCTCGCCAGGGAATCAATAGCTGGGGCAAAATCGGTTACGGAGGCCCCTGCCCACCTAAGGGCCCCGCACATCGCTACTTCTTTAAACTGTACGCACTGGACACTCACATTGAAACCGACAACCTGACCAAAGCGCAGCTGGAAAAAGCCATGGAAGGACACATTCTGGCACAGGCTCAAATCATGGGTACCTATCAACGGTAAATTGCTCTACAGAGATTGTTTAAACCCGGTGCATTGGGGGATTCTCACATATACACAATGTACTTTTTAAATTTAAAAATTGACATAAATCACATTAAATTAATTAAATAATATTTAACTATAAAATAATTAATAAACCGCTCTATTATTTACAATATATTTTAAATATTTACAACATTTTAGTTTCTATTTCTAAATAGAAATTTAATTAAATAGCACAATGGAACAAAAGCTAATGAACGAACTCTTTCACGAATATGTGTTCGAGTTTTATCAACGGATGAAAATAAATCAGATAAACCTGATTTATGAAGGTGAGGTAACCCATCAGATTACCAAAGCTTTTACGGCTTTGACCGAAGAAAACATGACCAAGGATGCTGAGCCTAACAGCTTGCAAATGAAGGTTTTTCATATTATCGTGGAAAGCCTGCAAAACATTAGC
>JALWDQ010000267.1:0-4495 GCA_027039625.1 Calditrichia bacterium
TGTGGGTGATCTGAGTGTTAAACATTGGGCCAGACTCGAGGACGGCTGGTCTGAATAGCCCCGCAATTCAGAGGGGATTGTGACGTTTGGGGTTGCTGTTGGGCTTGCTGTGGGGCTTGCTGTGGGTCTGAATAGCCCCGCAATTCAGAGGAGATTGTGACTTCTCGTACGCATCCTTGTGTACGAAAACAAGCAGCCTTCGTCTGAATAGCCCCGCAATTCAGAGGGGATTGTGACAACAATTGCCTTACTTGTTTCTTTCATTTTTACCCTTTCTTGTCTGAATAGCCCCGCAAATCAGAGGGGATTGAGACTAATCACCGCCGTTCCGGACGACGGGGCACCGTAAAGGCGGTCTGAATAGCCCCGCAAATCAGAGGGGATTGAGACAAAAAAGAATACTCATTTTCTCCGACGTATTCGATTTTTGGTCTGAATAGCCCCGCAAATCAGAGGGGATTGAGACTGCCCATCAAAGATGTAGATACCAGCAATGACGATAAATCCAGTCAGAATAGCCCCGTAATTCAGAGGGGATTGAGACCGAAGTGGGTTATTCCAACTTGCTCACAAGTCTCGGTATGTCTGAATAGCCCCGTAATTCATCCCGACGGATCGGGATTTCGCCCATTCATGGGCTCAAGAGGGGATTGAGGGGATATACTGAGATGGAAATGTCCTTCCGGCCAGGGATGGCCGGAATCCCGAGAGGCCTGGGAAGGCCGATAGTCGGGACCGCAATTCATCCCGACGTTTCGGGATTTCGCCCATCCATGGGCTCAAGAGGGGATTGTGATTAAACGAAATAAAAGATAGCCTTCCGGGCATGGATGGCCGGAATTCCGAGAGAACGAGAAGGCCGGTTGTCGGGATCGTAATTCCTCCCGACGAATCGGGATTTTATCCCAACGTATCTGGATTACTTACCGACGAATCGGGATTTTATCCCGACGGATAGGGATTACTTCCCGAGGGAACAAAAAACCGCAGCGCACGCAGCGAGCGCAATGATTAATTGTTAGAACAGCTTTTAATTTAACCAGAGGGATCAGTATTCTATCTTGACAGATTGGGGTTTCGACAATTATTGGGCGCAGGCTAAAGCCTGCGCCCACCGTGTAATAAAATTTAAGAATTGTAATTTTTTACGTTACAGTGATTAAGGCAAGATTATGGCTTTTCCCATTCGTGCTCATTCATGTTATTCGTGGTAGTAAAAATATCCCCTGAAGTTAATCCATTCATCCATTACCAGATTAACACCCAGACGGGGATGTTGGATTCAAATAAAAAAGGAACCGGTTTCGTGCGGTTCCTTCCCTTTAATCAAGATTAATTTATTTTAACTAACAGGTGAACAATTTTAAAGAAAGCGATTACGATGCCACAGAAGTTGCGCGTTTCCGATCAATCCGGTCGGTAATCCAGCGATAAAAGAGCAACAGCAGGAGGGCACCCAGACCAATAGCCGCAAAGTAGTACCAGATGTAATGGGCGTGGTCGTAAGCGTGAACCATCTGCTCCGAGGTAAGGGTGCGGGGATCGGGACAATAAGCATCCAGCAAATACCCGCTAATGGCAAATCCAAATAACCAGGCAAAGAAGGTATGAATGTGAGAATACCCCATGTACAGCCCCTCTTCTCCTTTGGGAGCCTGTTTGGAAGCAAATTCATAATAGCGCGGCGAGAGGAAACATTCTGCCAATCCCTGCAAAGCAATTCCCACAATCAACATCACCGTGATGGGATGGAGGCTAAATAAGCCAAAAAAGTTGACGGATTGACCGGTAAGCGATTCCAGAAGAGGGCTGAGAGAAATGGAGAAGGCGGAAAGAGGAATGATAGCCAGCGCAATCCCGATGGAACTCACCGGACGCAGTTTTCGCACCAGGTGGGTAATGGGAACCACAAAAAGTACCACAACCAGCGGATTGACGTTGGCCAGCCATTCCGGCGCCGCGTGTTCGCCCACCAGGCGCAGGGTATATTTCGGCATGGTGGCGTACAACTGCCCCTGAATTGTCCAGAATCCCGCCACAATGAGAATGAGCGCCATGAAGCGAATGTTGGTAAGTACTCGCTTTAACCCCTGAAGAACCTCCCGAAAGCTTTTCCCTTCTCCCGTGGTATCCACATTTTTATAGAAGAAAATGACCACCAACAGGGCAATAAAAGCCATGGCACCCGCATAAAAATTAATGTATTCCAGCCCCAGTTCCGTACGGAGGGGTTTGGCAATGGTTTTTCCGCCAAAAGCACCGATGTTTACCATCTGGTAGAACAATGAATATCCCCGCGCCCGATTCACCTCGTCGGTGGTTTTAGCTACGGTACCGGAGATTACCGGCTTCACAAAAGAACCACCAATTAAAATGAGCGCCAGAGAGAGGATGGCGATTAATTTGGAGGGAATGGCTCCCAGTAGAAAATACCCGAAGGTCAACACGGCAAAGGCTAAAATAAGGGCTTTACGAAAGCCCATTTTATCGGCCAGGGCACCGGTAAAGATGGGTGCCAGATACAGCAGAGCCGCAAACCAGGCCACCACCCAGCCCGTTTCAATATCCGTAAATCCCACGTTCCGGGTAAGATACAGGGTGAGTGCAATGAACATGCCGTAATAAGCAGCACGTTCAAAAAGCTCAATTAAGTTAGCAAACCAGAACGCTCGGGGAAATCTCCAGGTTAGTTGGGCATCCGACATAAAAACTCCACTAATTTAATCCACTTCCAGTTTATTAAAGGCAAATTATAATGAGAATTAAGGAGTGAAAAAAGGGTAATTTGAAATTTTAAGAAGATGAGATATAAAAAAGGTCTCCGGAGAAAACTCTCCGGAGACCCAATCACCTTCCGTGGTAAAATTGTTTATTTCATCAGAATCATCTTCATGGTGCGGGTCAGGCCGTCGGACTCGAAGCGGTAGATGTAAATTCCGCTGGAGACCTGCACGCCCTGATCGTTGCGACCATCCCAGACCACCTGATAGTAACCGGGTTGCATCTGTTTGTTCACCAGCGTGCGCACCTTCTGGCCCAGCACGTTGTAAACCACCAGTTTTACCTGAGATGCTTCCGGTAACTGGTATTTGATGGTGGTTGTCGGGTTGAACGGGTTGGGATAGTTCTGCGCCACGTCATACGTGGTCGGAATGGCATTGGCGCCACCAATTCCCGTTAACAGTTCCCGAATAATGGGAATGTTCGCCACCGGGGTTTGCGGATCGTTGCTGTTGAATACCACGTACATGGTATCCAGGCGAGTGGGTACGCCGTACACCCGCAGGTTCACATCCATGTTGTTGCCCGGAGCAACCGTTCCACCGGTGGTGAGCAGCTTCAGCCACGGCGGCGTAGTCTCTGCCAGTTCGTACACAAAGAACATATCCGGTTGTCCCTGCATTACACCACCAATAACTGCTTTACCCGGAATGTAATCCGGCGAACTCCACAAACCACCGGCGATATTGTTAGCACCCGGGAAGTCGTTGGCCACATCGTAGGTCACACCAGTCGGCATCAGGGTGTTCAAATCAATCTGATGGATGAGCTGCGGATTTCCGCCACCTGCACCCTGGTCGAAGACCCACAGATAGGGCCCATTATCGGTCCAGGGATCGTAGGCACTTCCATACATACCGCCTAACCCATGCGTGGTAGCAGGAATGGTGGCCAAGGCATTACCATTGCGATCCACCAGCACCAGGTCGGTGTTCCAGTTGCCTACCCAGAAGGCATCGTTGGCTTCGTCGTAGGCAATGTTGCGCACCGCCACCGGCGAGTTAATCTGACCGATCAGCGTCTTGGTGATGAAATCCATCATGTAAATGGTGTTGGCAGCAGCACCACCGTACATGTAGGTTCCATCGTAGGCCAGGTCACGCAAACCGCTCACACCCGGAATGGAGAATTCTTCCACCAGGTTACCGTTCAGGTCGTAACGGTGCAGCAGGTTCGAAGCCCAGCGGGTGGTGTAGAAATAAGTTCCGTCGAACTCGGCACCGGCATTACCCAGTGCACCGGTAGCCACTTGCAGGTCGAAGCTGAACAGCAAGTCCCAGGTGGCTTCCAGGAACATGGTACCGGAAGTTGCCTGCGGTTTAGGAGTCACTTCGGAGAATTCACTGGGTGCGGCGGGCCCGTACACCGGCGGCTGCAGCGCCAGACGCGACATGGGCGTAGGACTGGTGGATACGGTAAAGACCAGATCGCTGCCACCGGCATTTGCCACGTTAATGCTCACATCTACCGAATCGTTCTCGTTTACCTGAACCGGATTGGAGTAGTTCGGATTGTAGATGGCCAGTGGTCCTTCAATAGCTTCTGCGCTAACGTAGGTACTGTCGAACGGTGTGTCGGGATCGTTACTCTCTATTACAATCCAGCCCGAATAAGTACCCACCACCAGAGGATTGAAGGTTACTGTAACCGGTAATCCGGACAACGGTTCCAGAGTAAAGTTGGTTGTATCCACTGTAAACACAGGTTCGGTACT
>JALWDQ010000268.1:0-1445 GCA_027039625.1 Calditrichia bacterium
GTTTGATATGCACCCGGGTCAACCCCCAATGCATTTGTGTCCTATCTTCTCACTTTGCTACTTTTATCCGAAGCAGTATTTCAAAGGCTCACTACCAGGTTAGATTTAAACCAACCAGGCGCATTTCAAACAGCACTGCCATCTAAAAAGCTATGAAATAGCCCACCACATAGGGATGGATATGCGCCTCACCCCGGTGAAAATCGAGATGAAGTTTCAGGCCGGGATTCAATTCATAAAAACGACACTCTACATTCGGAGCGCATTAGTTTTTTCCCATTCTTCCGGACACCCTTGCTCTCTGGGTTACTCTTACCAGAGTACATTCTACGCCCTTTTCCCCGCGCCGAACGGGCGGCGGATGATCCCAAACTGGAACGTTTGATTGCTCACAAAGGCACACCCGTGTAGCCGGTTATGCTGGAGTCCCCCCTGGAAGATATCGGCCGAATACTGATGGAAGAAAATTTCCTGGGCTCGCTTTCATTGTCCTACTGGTATGACGGAACCCACGGATTGTCCCTGGGATTGCCGCTACTCATTTTCAAGAATGTGGAATTACCCATGACCGGTGGCTGGGCGGTCCATCGCCTGTATTTAACCAATAATTTTCGGAATTTCGGGTACACCCTGCTTTTTACTCCCTCTGCCTCCCGCTGGCTTGATGGATATTTTACGGTGGGAACAGAACATGTGACCGGTGCCTGGGACGCCTCCCATCCCGGCAAAACGGTGAATAAATGGGAATTTCTAATCGAATCAGGAATTAAGATTCGGGTTAATATTTCCCATACCGTATTGCGTCCGATGCGGAAATTGGGCACGGAATTCTGGGGAATCCGGCTGGGCATCCGCAATTTTGGCTTCCCGGAAATTAACCGTCTGGCCTTCATTGTGGAGATTGGCGCGGGAGTGTGGTAGGTTCCTGCCCTTTAATTAGGGGCGAATTCCCGGAAGGTTTTTAAACCGCAGCAGCCGCTACGAACGCAACGATTTTTTCGCAGTGCGCAGTGTCCTTGCAGCATCACCATTCTGCATTAGCCCGAAACACAATCTGCTCATAATTCCTCAAGTTTAGTAATGATTTTCCAGAAAAAAAGGTTAGGAAAAGATTAGAAAAGCTTTTATATTTACGATACAATAGAAACTTTTTGTAGAAAAGGAGAGAGTTTCGTGTATAACAGAAAGAAATATCTCGAACGGCTGTATCAGTGGAAAGATAAACCGCTAATTAAAATTATAACCGGTCTCCGCCGTTCCGGGAAGAGCACCCTGATTCAATTATTTATCGAAGAACTGCGGAGATCCGGCATCGCTCCCCAACGAATTCTCTACATTAATAAAGAATCCCTGCAATTCCAGCATATTGCCACGTTTAATGATCTGTACCGGGAAGTAAGCCGTGTTTACCAGAAAATCAAACAAAAGCTTTACCTGTTTGTGGA